>JAJRPY010000030.1 GCA_024280535.1 Gammaproteobacteria bacterium
GGTTAGGCGGGTTAATAACGCAGTATTTGGAAAATAGATGGCGCGCTTTTTTTCTTTGCAAAATAGCATGCAAACTGCTATTAATATTAGCAGTAAAAAAACGTAAGGATACTCAAAGCTCAGCATTGATAAAATCCTTAATTTGTTCTATTAACGCAGGCTCAAGTTCTGCAACTCGCTGTTTGTATTTGTATTGCATTAACGCGTTATTAATTTGTTCAAGTTGGGTTTTGTTATCCTCATTACATAGCACTTCTGCATATTTTTTAAAACCGTATGCTGTTTTTTTACTGTCTGAAAAATCAAGATTTTGTAATTGTTGAATGGCAATTTTTCGTTCATTATTACGCTTTTTTGACATTTTCCAATAATAAAAAATAGCCATTAATATTGCCACAAGCACAATGAGTAAAAAATAAACTAAGGAGTTGTCATTGATGGCAACAATCGGCTTAATGTCTTTTATTTGATCCATTATCGTAGAATTTGCCCAAGTTTAATGAAGGTGTTTTCATTGGTGTATATTTTCCCAACGTTAGCCCCGTGTTTTGCAAAATGAGCAATCAGTTCATCATCTTGAGCTTGTAATTTTGTCTGATATTTGCTTGCTAATTTCTTTTCCATATTGGCTTCAACCATACGGCCATTTTCTGCACTAACCAGTTCTAATTCTGAGGCAAACAGAGGCAATTCTTCCAGCGTATCGCGAACAATAAGGGCGTTAATTTGATGCTTGTGTGCCATCAAAGAATAATCATGCGCTTGGTAAAAATCGCCAATAATAAAACTGAGTGATTTTTGCTGTTGTAATAGATACCTATCCAGCATTTTAAGATCAGATTGAATCTTCAATAAATCCCAAGATTGCATAGCCTCAATAGCGCGGAGTACATCAGCTGTGTTGTTAAGATGCCATAATGTTGGCTCGCCATTGGTAAAAAATAATAGCTGAGTTTGATTGTGCTGTTTAATCGATGAGCATCCTAACAAGGCGATAATGTCAGCAATGGTATCACTTTTCAAACGCTGGGAGCCGAAGTGCAGGCTGCTGGATAACACAACACAAATTAACACGCTAATTTGCTTATTTTCATTAAAAACATTGGTTTGCAAATCACCGGTTTTGGCACTGGCTGAAAAGTTTATTTTACGCACATCATCACCCGTTTCATAAGGGCGAATTTCACAAAAATCTAAGCCTTCACCGCGTATTTTTGTCAGCCCATCAGCCGATTTATTGGTAAAAACATTCTTTTTAGCGCGGAGTAATATTTCTTGGGCTAGCATGGCATGGTTTAAGGGGTTTTGATAGCCTTAAGAATGGTTTGGATAATAAATTGCGTGCTGATATTATCTGCCTGAGCTTGATAACTGAGCACAATTCGATGCTGTAACACCTCGGTAACCACGCTGGCAACATCAAGCGGGGTGACAAAATCATGACCTCGAATTAATGCCTTGGCACAACTGGCCTTGAATAAATCAATGCTGGCTCTAGGACTGGCACCAAATTCTATCAAATCTTTAATTTCTTCAAGCTCGTAGTTTTGCGGGTATCGAGTGGCAAAGATGATATTAAGCATATATTGCTTAACCGCCTCATCCACATGGACTTGTTTAAATTCTGCACGCAACTGCTGAATATCTGCCATAGTTGCCACTTGATTAACCGTATCAAAACCAGATACTGCCACCCGATTAACCACCTCTAATTCTTCATCAATCGTATTGTAATCTAGGATGGTTTTCAGCATAAATCTATCAAGCTGCGCTTCGGGTAATTGGTAGGTGCCCTCTTGCTCGACTGGATTTTGAGTAGCCATTACCAAAAATGGTTCATCAATTTTAAAACTTTCATTAGCAATGGTAACTTGTTTTTCAGCCATCACCTCAAGCAAGGCAGATTGCACCTTGGCAGGCGATCGGTTGATTTCATCTGCCAGTAGTAAATTGGTAAAAATAGGCCCTTGCTTGATGCTAAATTCGCCGCTTTTTGGATTGTATATTTGCGCGCCCGTTAAATCACTAGGGAGTAAATCAGGGGTGAATTGAATGCGTTTAAACTTAATGCCCAGCGCCTTTGCCAAGGTATTAATGGCAGTGGTTTTTGCTAGACCGGGGACACTTTCTACCAAAATATGCCCGCCTGCAATTAAGCCGATTAATAAATTATCAACCAAATTTTCTTGGCCGATGATTACTTTTTGAAGTTCTGTTTTGATTGTTTTGATCATATTTGTTACCTGTAATTATTATGCTGGATATGCGTTTTCTAGTTGTTCGTAAAGTGCCTCGGGGGTTAATTCAGGGTTGTCCTCCATTAGCCTAAAGGCGACGACATTGTCCTCAACATTGCCCCAAATTTTCACATACGTGCCGTCTTTATAGCCATGTTTTTGCCTAAATTGGTTAAGCTGATTTTTCACCAAATAGCGTTTATAAAGCTCGGCTACGTCCATTTCCATATAGGCAATGGCTTGAAAAAACAAGGCAAATAAATCGTATAATGCATTTTTAGCAGGGTCAACACTGGCACTGGCTGCCACTGCCATTATTTTTTCTAAAATTTCGATTACTTTTTCAGGGTCGGTGTCGCGCTCGGCCTTCATATCGTTGTAAATTTCAGCAAAACTGGCATCGCCAAAATGAATCGCCTCTGACATTAAAAAATGCCAAATATCCACCAGCTCAACTCTGGCATTATCCAAATCGTGTGGCGCATCCAAATCTTTCCAGTGCTTCCAATTAAAAGAATCAATCGCCTCAGCAGCCTCCATATAAATACAACGTAGCCAAGAAATTTGCCGCCCTTCTTGAGTCGCACCTTCTGTCCAAATAGTGCCATTAGTATTGTCATTAAGTTGTTGTTGCAACTCAAACATTTGTTTAATTTGGTTCATAGTATGTTGTTTTTTTGGTCAATAATTTAGCAATTATTATTATAGGGTCGGGATTTTTAATTTCAACCTAAAATAGGCGATTTTTAATAGCAATAATCAGCGCGCCAATTATAATGGCAAGCGCTGCCGGCGTGATGAAAAATTCTATTAAAAAAGACAATAATAA
>JAJRPY010000031.1 GCA_024280535.1 Gammaproteobacteria bacterium
AAATTAAAAGAAGAGTTTGGCGATCGAGTTGAGTTTGTTACTTTCCATCAAAGTTTTAGTTATGAGGATTTTGTGGAAGGGTTAAAGGCAAAAACCGAGGATGGTAAATTGTCTTATGCGGTTGAAAATGGGGTTTTTAAAGAGATTTGTGAGAATGCGAAAATAAGTGGCAATACTTCAATAAAAAAATTAAATGTTGCAATTGAAGAACTAAAAGAAGAGATTGAGGAAGCACCTTTAGAATTAGAAACTTTAAAACAGAAAAAACCATTTACTTTGGCTTACTGTGGCAATTCAGCGTTTTATGCTAAGCCAAACGCAGGAAAAGTCGATATCCCTGTAACGATTGGTGCAATCATAGAATTATATAAAAATCCCGATATTAAAAATGGTGATAAAGGCGTGTATCATCCAACTTATACTGCACCCGTTATTAAGTGTTTAAGAAAAAAATTTGATTTGCCCGATTATCAAGAAACTTCTGATAGGGGGCCCCATATTTTAATAATTGACGAAATCAATCGCGGTAATATTTCCCGAATTTTTGGCGAATTGATTACTTTGATTGAGCCAAGTAAACGAGCAGGGAAGGAAGAAACAATCAGCGTTAAATTACCTTATTCAAAAGAGGATTTTTCCGTGCCTGAAAACCTTTATATTATTGGCACGATGAACACTGCCGACCGCTCCTTAACTTTAATGGATACCGCACTTAGAAGGCGTTTTGATTTTGTAGAAATGTTGCCTAATGCTAAGTTGGTAAAAGGTAATTTTGAGGGGATTAAGGTTAAGAAAATACTAGAAACCATCAACCAAAGAATTGAAATTTTATACGATAGAGAGCATTTAATCGGACATTCATTTTTAATGAATATTGATAAGTTGGAGCAATTAAAAAATGCCTTTAAAAATAAAATCTTACCTTTGTTAGAAGAATATTTTTACGAGGATTTTGCTAAGATAAATCTTGTTCTAGGTGGCGATAGTTTTTATAAAAAAGATGATAAAACCTTAGGCGATATAACGCGTACGATTTATCAAAAACAAGATATTGATAAATTAGATGCAAAAGACTTTATTAACATTTATCAAAACACTGAAAACAATCCAGCATAATGCAATCTTTAGTGATTCGTGAATTTGGAGAAATCCATAAAAGCGATAAGAATCAGCAACCATGCGTTGATAAAATTTGTTTAAAGACTAGTGCCTTTTTAGAGTTAGAAAAATTGGCAGAATCGGATGATAAAAACTATCGTTTTTTAAAATTTAAAAAGTCTAATGTTCTAAAAGTGCAGAATTTTGTCGGCGTGATTAGTACAAAAGATGGCACGCAGATTGAGATTTTGCCGAAAATTAGCGAAGATGGCAATGCCGACAAAAGCCGTAAAACCTTGGCAAACATGCTAAAGGTGGTGCATAATTTGCCATTTATTCAAACCACAAAAGCAGATTTACAACTCAAAAACCAGCCATTGCCCGAACTGTTAATTGGCTGGTTTTTGGCGTGCGTGGATACCATTGTCAAGCAAGGCATTCGCAGAGATTATGAGCGAGTTGCCGAGCATGAGCAATTTTTAAAAGGGCAGTTGCAAACGCATAAACAACTAAATGAGCCGCCGCACAAACAGCATTTATTCCATATTGAATATGATGTTTTTTCGCCCAATCGGGCAGAAAATCGCCTGATTCATTTGGCGTTGTTGCAGGTTGTCAAATGGAGTAAGGACAATGGCAACCAAAAACAAGCAAAACATTATTTACACCTCTTTGATCAAGTGCCATTATCAAAAAATTATAAAAACGATTTTAACAAGTGGTCAAACGCCCGAGATATGCAGTATTATCAGGGTGTTTTGCCGTGGTTAAAATTGATTTTGAACCAGCAAAGTCCATACACTTTAAAAGATAAAAATGCCGGCATTTCGTTTCTAATCCCAATGGAAAAATTATTTGAACAATATGTGGCAAAAATTTTGGCAAAAAATCTGCCAAATGGCTATCAATTAAAAGAACAAATTGCCAGTAAATATCTAGCAAACGAGCCAAAATCGTTTTTATTAAAGCCTGATATAGCAATTTATGAAGGCGAGCAATTAAAGGTTATTCTGGATACCAAATGGAAATTGATTAACCAAAATCAAGAAGACAACAAAAAAGGCATCAGCCAAAGTGACATGTATCAACTCTTTGCTTATGGTAAAAAATACGGCGTTAAAAAAGTAGTGTTAATTTATCCACAGCATGATAATTTTAAGGAAGAATTTGCGTTTAAATTTGATGATGACTTATGCCTAGGCGTCCAACCTTTTGAACTTAATAATGATAAAATAGACAATTTTGAGTCCTGCCTGGTGTGATGAAACAAACATTACAAACATTATTAAAACAAGCGTTAGACGCTTTGCAAGCGCAGGACATACTGAAAAGCGTGCCTGACAATATCCGCATTGACCATTCCAAAGACAAAACTCAAGGCGACTTTGCCAGCAATATTGCCATGGTATTATCAAAGCAAGCCAACTGTTCGCCGCGGGTATTGGCACAGCAGATTGTTGCCCATTTTCCAGAGTCTGCCGAGGTAGAAAAAATTGAGATTGCAGGGCCGGGGTTTATTAATTTCTTTATAGCGCAGCATTCAAGCGTTGCCGTGATTGAGCAGATTGTTCAGCAGGGCAATGAGTATGGCTTATCAACTGTGGGGGCAGGGCAGCGTGTTTTGTTAGAATTTGTTTCTGCCAATCCGACAGGGCCTTTGCACGTAGGCCATGGGCGCGGTGCGGCGTATGGTGCCACGGTTGCTAATTTGTTGCGCGCGGTGGGCTTTGAAGTCGATAATGAATATTATGTGAATGACGCTGGACGGCAGATGGATATTTTGGCGACCTCGGTGTATTTGCGCTATTGCGAAGTGGCTATTTTTCCTGATAATGCTTACAAGGGTGATTATATTATCGATATTGCCCAGCAAATTACCGATGTGGAGAAACACGATATTTCTATAGGCGTTTGTAAAGATGAAAAAGACGGTGGCGACAAAGAAAAGCATATTGATGGCTTGATTGCTAATTGTAAACAGGCATTGGGTGCAAAATACCAGCAAATTTATACACTGGCAATTGAGACGATTTTGGGCGGTATTAAGGCAGATTTGGCGGATTTTGGCGTCGAGTATCAGCAGTGGTTTTCAGAGCAGTCTTTGGTGGACAGTGGCTTGAGCGAGAAAACCCTAACCCAATTGCAAGCCGCCAATCATATTTATGAAAAAGACGGCGCGCTATGGTTTAAAACCACAGAATTTGGCGATGATTTAGATCGTGTGGTGGTGAGGGAAAACGGCATGCACACTTATTTTGCCTCAGACATTGCCTATCATCTTGAAAAATTTGAACGCGGTTATGACAAAATTATTAATATTTGGGGCTCAGATCATCACGGTTATATTGCTAGAGTCAAGGCCAGTATTAGCGCACTGGGGCAAGATGCCAACAAGTTGGAGATTTTGTTGGTACAATTTGCCAACCTATATCGACATGGCAAACAGATACCCATGTCCACCAGAAGTGGATCGTTTGTCAGGCTTGAAGAATTGCGCCAAGAAGTGGGCAACGATGCGGCGCGTTTTTTCTACATAATACGCAAATCTGAACAGCACATGGATTTTGACCTAGATTTGGCCAAATCAAAAAGCAACGAAAACCCCGTATTCTACATTCAATATGCCCACGCCCGCATTTGTTCCGTGCTGGAAAAGGCACAAGACAGCGGCTCAGTTGATTTGAGCCTGCTAAACAATCAATACGAGCAAACCCTCATCAAACAGCTCAATCGTTACCTCGACAAGGTTAAAAACGCTGCCCTAAATTACGAGCCACACCTACTGGCATATTATCTGCGCGATTTGGCCGGCGATTTTCACAGTTATTACAACAATTGCGATTTCCTAATCGACGACAAAACCCTACAAGCCTCCCGCCTACAACTGATTATTGCCACCAGGCAAATATTTCGCAATGGATTGGGTTTATTAGGTGTATCTGCACCTGATGAAATGTAAAATCAGATAATGGATAATTTATCACATATTAAAATTGAAGGCTTTAAGTCTATTAAAAAATTGGATTTAGAGATGAAGCCCATTAATGTTTTGATTGGGGCAAATGGGTCGGGTAAGAGTAATTTTGTGTCGGTTTTTAGGTTGTTGGAAAATATATACAATAAAAGATTACAAAAGTATTTAATTAATGGTGGTGGTGCAGATGGTTTTCTGCATTTTGGGCGTAAAACTACGGAACAAATTTCAATACAGGTAACACTTAATAGAAACGAATATCATGTGGTTCTATCAAAAAATGATGAAAAAGACACACTAGTCATTACTGATAGTGCCAGTTTCTTTTCAATGACTTTAAACACTGATTACAACCCATCAATCAGCTATGATTCTTTTGAAAGTAGTATCTCAGATTCAACAAAGCCAATAGTTGAGTATTCAAGAGGATATCTAACACAATGTAAACTGTATCATTTTCATGACACCTCGCCGACTGCCAAGTTTAAAGCTTATCAAAATATTAGCGCAAATAAATATTTGTCAAGTTTTGCGGAAAATCTAGCGCCATTTTTATACAGATTAAAAAAAGATTTTAAAGAGGATTATCAAAATATAGTTCAGGCCATTCAAACAGTTGCGCCTTATTTTCAAGATTTTGATTTTAATATTGAAGGTGAAAACATACTTTTACGCTGGCAACATACAGAGGATTTAAGCAATTTAGGGTTTTCAGCACAAACTTTATCCGATGGCACAGCGCGTTTTATTTGCATGGCAACGCTATTTTTACAGCCCAAAGCATTACGCCCAGTAACCATTGTTTTGGATGAGCCAGAGATTGGATTGCACCCAGATGCCATTACCGTATTATCAGAAATTATTAAAGCAGTGGCAAATGGCGATGACGGCGCACAAGTTATTATTTCTACCCAATCGGTTACGCTGGCCAATTGTTTTGAGCCTGATGATTTTATTATTGTGGATTACGAAAATGGCGTGTCTAAATTTGCACGATTTGGCAAAGATAAACAAGAAGAATTAAAACAATGGTTAGAAAACTATCAAATGGGTACAACTTGGGAAGAAAACCTAATTGGTGGAATGCCAAAATGAGCAGAATAATAATTTCGGTTGAGGGGTTGTCAGAGAAAATTTTTGTTGAAAAAGTTCTTGTTCAGCATCTATCAGATTTTGGTGTATATGCTAGCGTACATGATATGAAAGGTAATATAAGCCTGGATAGAATTGGTGATAAGTTAGATAAATTGATTGATAATTATGATTATGTAACGACTTTGTATGATTTTTATGGATTTAAAAAAATAGCAAGTAATGAAACAAAGTTGAGTTTAGAGACAAAAATTACAAATGAAATTAAAGAGAGTCAAAGAGATAAAATTATTCCTTATATTCAAATGTATGAATTTGAAGCCTTGCTTTTTAGTGATGCTAAAAAAATGGCAGCCGGGCTAAATACTAAGCAAGGCTGGATTGATAAAGTTTTAAGGAAATTTTCAGATATAGAAAAAATCAACAATTCCAAAGCAACTGCACCTTCAAAAAGAATACAAAAAGAATGCCAGTATCGTAAAACCTCTCAGGCACCAGAAATTTTAAAAAATATTGGCTTGAAAGAAATTAGAGCAAAATGCAAAGGTTTTGACGCTTGGCTAACACAGTTAGAAAATCTTTAAAAAACGAGCGCTTAATATTAGTTGATGGATAATAATATAAATAAACTTTATTTATTGACAAAATATGTCATAATACGCATTTTATTTTGTATTTAAACTAAAATGCTTTTAGAATTTAGTGTTAGCAATTTTCGCTCAATCAAACAAAAACAAACCCTTAGCTTGCTCAAAAGTAAACTAAAAAGTGATGCGCTAGAGGGCAACTATTCAACCATTACCCTATCGACTGGAAAAACCCTTGAGGTGCTAAATAGTGCGGTGATTTATGGGGCGAATGCGAGTGGTAAGTCTAATTTGCTTTCGGCATTGGCAACCATGATGAATACTATTATTAATTCATTTAACTATAAAAAAAATGAAGCGATTCCACGTATGGAATTATTTGCATTTGGACAAGATAGTGATGTTGCGGAGTTTGAGATTGATTTTGTAAATAATCAAGGTGTGCGTTTTGTCTATGGGTTTTCAGCAACAAGTGAAAAAATTGTTGATGAATGGCTCTATCAATATCCAAAAGGCAGTCCACAAAATCTAATTGATAGACAAAATACTAATGAATGGGGGGCAATGAATGCCCTAAAAGGTAGTAAAAAATTACTTAAAGATAGTACAAAAGAGGTGTCGCTTTTCTCATCAACCTCATTTCAATTTAATCATAAATTATTGTCAAGTGTTTTCTTGGATATTTTGATAAATATTAGCGGAGTAAGAGAAAATCCCGATATGAGGTTTACGATTGATAAAATTGAAAACAATAAAAAACAAATGGTGTTAGATTTTTTACAAAATGCAGATATTGGTATTAAAGATATTATTATTGAAAAAATAGAAGTTAATAATAATGAATCAGAAATAGAAGGAATGTCTCAAAAGACAAGGCATGCAAGGATGGCAGTTTTTATGATTCATGATGATGGAGTCCAGTTTAAATTAGATCAAGAGTCATCTGGAACAAGAAAACTGTTTAAGTTAATTGGTGTTTGGCTAGAGATCTTAGAAAAAGGTTATACGTTGGTGGTAGATGAATTACAAAACAGCCTACATCCAAAACTTGTAGAATATTTAGTAAAAATGTTCCATAATCCAGCAATCAATACAAATGGCGCACAGCTTATTTTTGTTACCCATGAAACCTCGCTACTTGATCAGGAGACTTTTCGCCGTGATCAAATATGGTTTTGTGAAAAACAGAATAATGCGACAGAATTATTTTCTTTGGCTGATTTTAAAGTTAGAAAAGGTGTGGATAATTTAGAAAAATCTTACTTATCGGGTCGTTATGGCGCCGTGCCATATTTAAAATAATATGGCAAAACACAAGGCCAAGGCCAGATACTCTCCTAGGAAAACAGCGACACGACAACCTTATGATTATGTGTTAATTGTGGTTGAGGGCAAAACAGAGATTAATTATTTCCAAAGTCTAATTAATAGTCTTAAACTTTCAACTGCCAATATAGAGGTTTTGGATATTAAGCAAAATACACCAGATAGTTTGTTTACAGAGGCTAAAAAACTGTATAACAAGGCTAAAAAAGAGGGCAATCCATACGATAAAGTGTATTGTATTTTTGACAAAGATGGCCATGCAAAATACCAAGAAACAAAACATCATATCGACCAAGCCACACCCAAAAACATCTATTATTACGCATTTTCGGAGCCGTGTTTTGAATATTGGCTATTGTTACATTATGTCAATACCACCAAGCCATTTGCCAAGTTTAAGGATCTTAAAAGAGATAAAAATTTTAAATGTCATTTTCCAGATTATAAAAAGTCAGATAATATTTTTGAGACATTAAAAGATAAAATATCAAGCGCTTGTAGTCATGCAAAAAACAATCCACATACAAATATTGATAAGTTGGTACAATATTTGCAACAGATCAAGTAAATGAGCGATTTAGAACAAAGAAAACAAGCGCTCGATATCAGCCAATCTTTTATCGTCCAAGCGCCAGCGGGTTCGGGCAAAACCGAGCTATTGACTCAGCGCTATTTAAAGTTGCTTTCAATGAGTGAGTCTCCGGAAAGTATTTTGGCTATGACATTCACCAAAAAGGCAGTCAGTGAGCTAAAAGCCAGAGTGATTGATGCGTTAAAAGCAGCGCAGGGTGGGCGTCCTGAGTTGGCGCATAAGCAAATTACTTATGATTTGGCGACGGCAGTGCTGGCTAGGTCTAAGGCGCTTGATTGGCAGTTGCTTGAGATGCCTCAGCGGCTTAAAATTGCTACTATTGATGGTTTGTCCAATTTAATTACAAATCGTTATCCGCGGCCGGGCACTTGGATTAATAAGCAAATTATTACCCAAACTTGGCAACAGCAGGCGGTTTATTTGCAAGCGGCTAAACAGACTTTGTTGAGTATTGATGATGATGAAGAATTTACTGTGTGTATCAGTAAGACATTATTGTATTTGGATAATAATGTCAATCGTTTTTATCAATTGGTGACGTATATGCTGGCTAAGCGTGATCAGTGGCTGAGTAAATTGTATCTTCAAGATGTGCTTAATGTGCAGAGCCTCAAAGACAGTGCAGCACATATTATCACCCAGCATTTAGCGCAAGTATTGGCGCAGGCAAAGACACATTTTAAGGCGGATTTTTTTGCCGCATTGAGTGATAATACTTGTGCAGAAATAGCGGCCATTGAGCAATTGCCAAATGCCACGCCTGCTGATTTGTCGCAGTGGCAAGTATTGGCCAAGTTGTGTTTAACGGGTAAGGGGGAATGGCGCAAATCGCTTACTAAGAAAAATGGTTTTCCAGTTGAGCTGAAAGCACAAAAAGCGGTGGTGCTGGCGGTGCTTAAAGATTTGTCGGCACATACGGAGTTTGGCGCGTTGTTGAATCAGGTTAATACATTGCCAGATGTGGAGTTTGATGCAGTGCAAATGGCTGCGCTAAAGGATATTGCCCAGTTATTAAAAATTGCGGTGGCACAATTAACGATATTATTCGATGAGCAACAGTCAGCTGATTTTATTCAAGTGGCTTTAGAGGCAGACCAAGCGCTGGCAGACCAAGAGACGACTGATATTGCCTTGTTTTTGGATTATAAAATACAGCATTTATTAATTGATGAATTTCAAGATACGTCCAGTACTCAATTTGCTTTGATAGAAAAATTAATTGCCAATTGGCAACAGGGCGATGCGAAGACGTTATTTTTGGTGGGTGACCCTATGCAGTCTATTTATTTGTTTAGGCAATCTCAGGTGGGGTTGTTTTTACAAGTTAAAAAGCAGGGTATTGCTGGTTTGGAGCCTACTTTTTTAAAATTAACCACTAATTTTAGATCAGACCAAATTATTGTAGCAGAGAATAATGCCTATTTTTCCAGTATTTTTCCGCAGGTAGAAAATGCCCAAATTGGTGCCATCAGTTATTCGACTTCGGTGGCAAATGTAGCAGCCAGCCAGCAAGGCAAGGTTGAATTTTATCCATTTTCACACAAGGCTTACGGGCAAGAAGCGCAGCAAGTGCTGGATATTGTGCAAAAAAATCTGGATAAGAGTGTGGCAATATTGGTTAGAAACCGCTCACATCTAGCTGAAATTGTGCCTAGGCTAAAAACAGCAGGCATTGTGTTTGAGGCACTCAAAACAGCGCCACTTAATCAAGAGTCGTTTGCGCGTGATTTGCTCAGTTTGACGCGCGCTTTGCT
>JAJRPY010000032.1 GCA_024280535.1 Gammaproteobacteria bacterium
ATTGGCTGAATTGAAACTGAACCGTTCGTCGGTTTCGAAAATTAATTTAAAATAATATTTTTAGCGTGATTTGAACTAGGCTTTAATCATGACAAGTGATCAAATCGCCATAAGCACCATTCTCTTTATTGCCCTTGTATTATTTGCATGGGGGCGCTGGCGTTATGATTTGGTGGCAATGTTCAGTTTAATCATTGCGGTGTTAGTGGGTGTTGTGCCTGAAAAAGAAGCTTTTTTAGGTTTTGGACATCCCGCTGTTGTGACTGTGGCAGCGGTATTGATTCTCTCTCAAGGTTTACAGAATGCGGGTGTTGTCAGTTTGATTGTAGAACAGATGCGGCGTATAAAATTTACTGCCTTCACTTTGCTTGCCACGATAACGATTATTGTGACGGTTCTTTCTGCTTTTATGAACAATGTCGGCGCGCTCGCGCTGATGTTGCCGATAACGATGGTTGCGGCAAAAGAATACAATATTCCTCCTGCGCGTTTGTTAATGCCCTTAGCATTTGGCAGTATTTTAGGAGGCTTGACGACTTTAATTGGTACGCCGCCCAATATCATCATCGCGGCTTACCGTGCGGAGGTGATGGGTGAGAAATACAGTATGTTTGATTTCTCTCCTGTTGGTGTGCCTATTGCCATTATTGGTGTGTTGTTCATTGTTTTGCTTGGTTGGCGATTGATTCCTAAGGGGCGAATGACCAAAAATGCTTCTTTGAATTTATTCGAAATTCATACCTACCTTACTGAAATACAAATAACTAAAGAGAGTGAATTTATTGGTAAGCGTTTAAATGAATTACCCATGTTTGAAGGTGTCGATAGAATAGAAATATTGGGTGTTGCCAGACCGAGCGGGTATGCGCGTAATGTGAACCTGACTTATAAGGTTAAAGAGAATGATATTTTAATTATTCGTGCAGACCCGAATGAGTTACAACCCTTTTTGAGTAAAGGAGGGCTAGAGCTCCTAAATTCTGCCACGCATATATTTGAGGAGCCAGACCATCACACTACCATGCTTATGGAGGGTGTAATCACGCAATATTCTCCCTTGGCGGGTAGAGATATTCGTTATCTTCGGCGCTTATCAGGTCGCTCGGTAGCATTGGTTGGCTTGGCAAGGGAAGGGGAGGCAGTTGTAAGGCGCTTACGCAGGCAAATTTTTAAAGTCGGTGACGTGTTATTACTGCAAGGGCATGAAGAAACCATTGATGAGCAATTTACCCAGCTTGGTTTGTTGCCTCTGGCTAATCGTCCATTAGAGCTTGATAGACGACGAAAAGTTGGCATCGCCCTATTGGCTTTTATTGGAGCAATTGTAATGGCGATGACAAATCTAGTCTCACTACCCATCGCCTTTATTCTTGCCATTATGGTGTATGTTTTAACAGGAATAATTCGAGTTCGTGAGATCTACGAGCAGATTGATTGGGCGGTAATTATCTTATTAGCGGCGATGATTCCAGTGGGGCATGCGCTAGAAGCCACACAGACAACCACTTGGTTAGCCAATACAATGTTGGAGCTGGTGGGTGTTGATTCTCCCGTGTTAATTTTGACCTTAATTTTAATTATTACCATGTTGCTTTCAAGCGTAGTAAATAATGCCGCAACAGCCTTGGTTATGGCGCCAATTGCGGTTGCTGCTGCACAAACGATGAATGTGAATATTGATGCCTATTTAATGGCGGTGGCGGTGGGAGCATCGTGTGCGTTTTTAACGCCAGTGGGGCATCAATCAAACACTTTGGTGATGGGGCCGGGTGGATATCAATTTGGTGATTATTGGCGTATGGGCTTGCCGTTAGAGATTTTGATAGTGGTGGTGAGTGTGCCCCTAATACTATTTGTTTGGCCTTTGTGATGCCCAGAGCACTATGAATAGTTTTATATTAAGAATGCCGTAGCTTGGTGCTGAGGAACGAAGCCCAACGTGACACGGTTTGTTGGTTTCACAAGTTCACTAAAGCGCGCCTTCTAAATTTAACAAAAACTCCTTACGCCAAAGCTCACCACCATAACCTGTCAGCGAACCGTTTTTACCAATCACACGATGACAGGGGATGAGTATTGATAATTTATTGCGGTGATTCGCTCCCGCAATGGCTCGTACCGCTTTGGGATTATTGATTGCGATTGCTTGCTCTTGATAAGAGCGGGTTTCACCGTAGGGGATTTTTAATAAAGCATGCCATGAGCGTACTTGAAAATCAGTGCCTTTAAAATCGAGTGGAACATTGAATGTTTTTCGTGAGCCTGAAAAATACTCTTCTAATTCAGTTTTTAGTGGAGCAAAAAAGGGGGAATCGCCTTGTTCTAACTTATTAGAGAATATTCTTTCTAAGTGCTTAGTTTGCCGAACAAGGCGGTCTTTCACATCCATAAATTCAAACAAGCAGATGCCTTTAGGCGTTGCGGCTGTGAGCATAGTGCCAACAGGTGTTTTGATTTCGCATGTTCTAATTATCATCCTACAATCCTGTGGGAAGGTTTTTCTGTTTAAATTGCCACCCCCTACCTTTTTGGCACTTTTGTATTATGTTTATTATACAAAAGTGAAGAAAAGGTAGGGGGTGGCAAAAAATGGCCTAATATCTTGTTTCTAAAAAAGAGAAAGAGTAACAGCAGATTACACGAGTTTACTTCAATTAAAAGACGATATATCCATGACTTTAATCTATTAGTAGAAAGTATGTCATACCAGCGGAGGTTGGCATCTAGGATTGTAGCTTGTGCCACCGCTTAAATGGATTGCGGCCTTCGCCACAATGACGGTAGTTTAAAAACACAAAAGTGGCAAAAAGATAGGGGGTGGCAAAATATGATTGAAAAGTACGTCATACCAGCGGAGGCTGGTATCCATGTTAGCCACTTGTGCCACCGCTTAAATGGATTGCGGTCTTCGCCGCAATGACGATGGGTTTAAAAATACAAAAGTGGCAAAAAGATAGGGGGTGGCAAAATATAATTGAAAAGTACGTCATACCAGCGGAGGCTGGTATCCATGTTAGCCACTTGTGCCACCGCTTAAATGGATTGCGGTCTTCGCCGCAATGACGGAGGGTATTAAAAATACAAAAGTGGCAAAAAGATAGGGGGTGGCAAAATATGATTGAAAAGTACGTCATACCAGCGGAGGCTGGTATCCATGTTAGGCACTTGTGCCACCGCTTAAATGGATTGCGGCCTTCGCCGCAATGACGGTGGGTTTAAAAACACAAAAGTGGCAAAAAGATAGGGGGTGGCAAAATATGATTGAAAAGTACGTCATACCAGCGGAGGCTGGTATCCATGTTAGCCACTTGTGCCACCGCTTAA
>JAJRPY010000033.1 GCA_024280535.1 Gammaproteobacteria bacterium
GAATGAGGCAGGGGTGGCTAAATCGAGTATTACTTTTTTCTCATGGGCAGCCTTGGGCTATTCTTTTAAATTTGTGTGGGCGCCTTTGGTTGATCGCCTGCCAGTGCCTTTATTAACAAGATTATTGGGTCGAAGAAGGGCATGGATGTTGATTGCTCAAGTGGCAATTATGGCATCGATATGGTTGATGTCCTCTATAGACCCTAAGGCGAGTATTGACAATTTGGAGTTGATGGCTATTGGTGCGGTTTTATTAGGGTTTTCTTCTGCCACGCAAGATATTGTGATTGATGCTTATCGGATTGAATCGGCAGATCAAGACATGCAATCGATGTTATCTGCTACCTATATTGCCGGCTATAGAATTGGGATGTTGGTGGCAGGTGCTGGCGGTTTGTTTTTGGCGAGTTATTTTGGTTCTAGTAAAGAGTTGTATAGTTTTTCGGCGTGGTCAAATACTTATTCGGTGATGATTATGGTGATGCTGGTCGGCGTGGTGACTACCTTGCTAATCAAAGAACCAGAATTAAACATTCACAATAAAGAATATTCAGCCTCATCCGAAGATTATCTTAGATTTTTTGCGCTATTTTTAGCCATTGTTACTGCTTTTATTGCAACATTTACTTATAGTGCTGAGTTGGGCGAAGCGCTTAAATCTAGTTTGACGGAGATATTTTCAAATAAGCATTTGGCTGGATTTATAGTCGGAACATTGAGAATGATGCTGGCTGTTACTGCTGCTTATGCTGCTGCCAGACTGTTGACTGTATTCAATATTGTTAATCAAACTATGGTTAATAACACGTATATCGAGCCAGTTAAAGATTTTTTCGATCGCTACGGGCTAAGCGTTGCTATTTTGTTATTGTCTGTGATTGGCTTGTATCGGGTGAGTGATATTGTACTGGGTGTTGTGGCTAATATTTTTTATCAGGATATGGGGTTTACTAAGGTGGAAATTGCCACAGTATCTAAAACATTTGGCCTGTTTATGACCATTGCAGGCGGGTTTTTAGGCGGCTTAATGGCGATTAGATTTGGGGTTTTTAAGGTGTTATTTTTAGGCGCAGCATTGTCGGCATTAACAAACTTATTGTTTATTGTGTTGGCTAATGTGGGCCATGATATTACTTGGCTTTACGTGACCATTACTATGGATAATTTATCAGCAGGCTTGGCAGGGGCTGCCTTTATTGCCTTTTTATCAAGTTTGACCAATATTAAATTTACTGCTGTGCAATATGCGGTTTTTTCCTCATTAATGACCTTATTGCCAAAAATTTTCGGCGGTTATTCGGGTACGATTGTTGAAGTATTCGGCTATAGCGAATTTTTCATCCTGACCACATTAATCGGATTGCCTGTTTTGTATTTAGTTTACAAAATCAAACCTCATATTAAATAGGGCTTTGCGTGACTACAAATCATCATCAAATTGGACTATTATGCAACAATCTCAAATAAATGATGCAACTGCCTCAATGACATTGGGCGCTATTATGATGGATGTGTCGGGCTTGGTGTTGACAAAAACAGAGGCTAATCAATTACGTAAGCCTGCGATTGGCGGTGTTATTCTTTTTTCGCGTAATTTTGAATCAATCGATCAGGTGAAAAAATTAATTAATTCTATTCGCCAGATTAACACCACCTTGCTCATTGCTGTGGATCATGAGGGCGGTCGGGTGCAACGCTTTAAAAAAGGATTTACGCGCCTGCCTGCCATGAAAAAATTGGGCGACCTTTATGATAGAGATGTAGAATTGGCTGAAAAACTGGCTTTTTCTTGTGGCTTTGTGTTGGCTTATGAACTGCTTGAGATAGGTGTGGATTTTTCTTTTGCGCCTGTGCTAGATATTGAATATGGGCAATCTTCGGTGATTGGCGATCGTGCTTTTCATGCCAATCCTAAGGTGGTTGGTTTATTAGCAGGCAGTTTGATTGATGGCATGCATAAGGCGGGGATGAAATGCGTCGGTAAGCATTTTCCTGGGCATGGCTTTGTTGCAGCTGATTCGCATCATGATTTGCCCATTGATGATCGCCCTATGGCTGAATTAATGGATGATATGGTGCCTTTTAAGGCGTTGATAGGTTGTGGCTTAGATGCGGTGATGCCGGCTCATGTGGTGTATTCTCAGGTGGATGACAAGCCGGCTGGATTTTCGAAAAAATGGATTCAAGGAATATTAAAAGAGCAGATGGGTTTTTCTGGCATCGTGTTTAGTGATGATTTGTCTATGCAGGGCGCTCATTTTATTAAAAATATCCATGACCGAGTGCGTGTGGCACTAGACAGTGGCTGTGATATGGTGCTTATTTGTAACCATCCTGATAAGGTTGATGAGGTGATTGATGCGCCTTGGGGTGGTAGCGATAAACTGCAATTAATGCAAGGTTATAAGCACTTTAACTGCGATAAAATAGCGCATTTAACCCATTTAGACAATATACGAGATTTATGATGAGTAATAACAATTCAAACAATTCAAACGATTATGAAATTAGAATGCTAAGTGCCATGAGAAAAACACTGATTGCCATTGCTAAAGACACAATGACTAAACCAGGTTTGCGCCATCCACTAACGCAAAATACGCAAGAAATGATTACCGATTGTTTGAATATTGTCATCTCACGACAAACAGAAATTGAAAAAGAAGCAGGCACACACACCAAAATGAAGCCCGTTTATACCGATGAGCAAACGGTGCAAAGTTTCTCGATTGATGATTTAAAGAAAACCCTTAATTAGACGATTTGAGTCTGTTGCCGAGTGCATTAAACGAATTCTAAATTAGCATAACTGGCAATAAGCCATTTTGTACCTGCCCGTTTAAAATTGATTTGAATTCTGGCGCTATCACCACTGCCTTCAAAATTAAGCACTGTGCCAAACCCAAATGTGGCGTGTTTAACGCCCGCGCCAATAGCCAGTTGCCCGTTTGCTGTGGGTTCAATAGTAGATTCATCAATAATATCATGCTGATAATTGGCTTGAGTTGCACCAAATTTTGCCTTAATTTTGTTGATATATTCGCCCGGGATTTCGTCTAAAAATCGGGATGGGTAGGCGTATAAATGCTTGCCGTGTAAAAAGCGTTTAATGGTGAATGTTAGGGTGAGTCTTTTCATGGCTCGGGTCATGCCGACATAGCATAATCGCCTTTCCTCATCCATTAAATGTGGCTCGTCTTTGGATTGTCTTGAGGGGAATAAATCCTCTTCTAGGCCACCTAAAAATACATTGGGAAACTCTAGCCCTTTGGCTGAATGAATAGTCATCAGTTGCACATTGTCAACAATCGGTGCATTGGTGTCACCACTGGAATCAAGAGAAGCTAGAGCGATAAAGCCAATCACCTCATCCATATCACTGTCTGTATCATGAATGTATAGTTTGGCTGCTGAGATGAGTTCTTCTAAATTTTCTTTTTTGCTGCCGGCTTTGTCTGATTTATCATGGCTGTAATGAACCATCAAGCCAGAATGGGTGAGCAAATAATCCACTTTTTCGCTTAGGATTAAATGTTTAGAGTCATCACTCATTTGCTCTATTAACTGGATAAAACTGGTGAGCGCGTTGGATGCGCGTGTTGGTAGGGTGGGTGCTATTTGGATGGCTGCTTGAAATAGATTGGTATGCTGATGGTTGGAAAATTCTCGGATTTTGTTTAAAGTGGTATTGCCAATGCCTCGTGTTGGAAGATTGATAATGCGTTCAAAAGCAACATTATCTGTTGTATTTTCGCAAAGTCGCAAGTAGCCAAGCGCATCTTTAATTTCAGCACGATCAAAAAATCGCAAACCGCCATAGATAATGTAAGGAATGTTGTGTTTAATCAGCGCATTTTCAAAGATGCGTGACTGTGCATTTGAGCGATACAAAATAGCGCAGTCACTGGCACTGGAGCCATCTTTAATCAATTGTTCGATACGTCGAATCACATAATCTGCCTCGTCCGTTTCTGTGCGTGCCTCGTATAAATCAATCAATTCACCATTGCCAGAATCAGTCCATAATGATTTGCCCATTCTGTTGGCGTTATGGGCAATGAGTGCGTTTGATGCGGATAGAATATTGCCCGTTGAGCGATAATTTTGCTCAAGACGAATGGTTTGAATGGGGGCAAAATCGGTTTCTAATCGGGTAATATTTTCAATTTTTGCCCCGCGCCAGCCATAAATTGATTGGTCGTCATCTCCTACACAAAATACATAATTTTGGCCAGTAAATAATTGCTTAATCCATTGGTATTGTATGGTGTTGGTGTCTTGAAATTCATCCACCAAAATATGTGAAAAAAGCGTTTGATAATGCTCAAGTAACTCAGTGCTTTGTTTGAGTAGTTCATAACTGCGTACTAATAATTCGGCAAAATCGATTAAATCGTTGGCACGACAATACGCCTCATACAATACAAACACTTCAAGGCTTTTCTTAATAAAAAAGTTATAGCCTGCCTCTACTTCTTCGGCGCGAATGCCCTCATCTTTTTGTTGATTGATAAACCATTGAACCTTTCTTGCTGGAAATTTAGATTCATCAATGTAATTTTCTTTCATGAGGCGCTTAATAATGCGTAATTGGTCTTGTGCATCTAGTATTTGAAAGCCTGAGGTGAGTCCGGCTTTTTCATAATGCGCACGCAATAATCGATGCGCCAGCCCGTGAAAAGTGCCAACCCACATACTTTGGATGGGTCTTCTTAGTAACATTCCAAGACGTTCACGCATTTCTGCTGCGGCTTTATTGGTAAAAGTAACCGCCAAGATTGAGTCGGTATGCACCTCTTTTTGCGTCACCAAGTAAGCTATTCTGTGGGTCAGTACGCGTGTTTTGCCACTGCCGGCACCCGCTAGTATGAGTGCATTTTTGCTATCATACAGTGCTACTGATTGATGTTGTTTGTCGTTTAGCCCGTTGGTTATTTCTGATAAATTCATTGATTTTTCTTGCCTTATGAAATTTAATGGTTATAATATTACCTTTCTCTTATGTCAGTTGAAATATTGTTCTGATATAAGCTACAAAATTATAAACATTATTTAAGGAGTATCAGCATGACTTACTACGAAGGCGTTAAAAAAATGGAAGAAATGGGTGTAAATGACAACTATATTCAAGGTTGGGTCGCCGGTTTTTTAAACAATCCTGAAATCGAAGAGCAAAGAAAAACCGATGAATACGAAGCAGGCTATGAAGATGGTGGCGAGCACTCAGATGCAAACTTCGCTAAGTTTTGTTAAGATTTAGATAAATTGAATTAAAAAGGCTCCTGATGGGGCTTTTTTTATGCCTATGAGCCAGTGGCAACAACAAGCAAAAGATGCACTAAAAGGCGTACAACAGAGTAATGAGTTTTTCAATACTCAGGCGTTTACGCAAGCCAAATTTCCAATCAAAATCCCGCTTAAATACGCCAGCCTGATAGAGGACAACAATCCTAACGACCCTTTGCTTAGGCAGGTTATGCCTCAGGTATCAGCGGCTGAGGGTGGATATTCTTTGTCGCCGTTAAACGATGAAAATCATGCTCCTGTCGATGGGCTAATTCACAAATACCCCAATCGGGTACTGCTGATTGCCTCCCAAGTGTGTGCGATACATTGCCAATATTGTTTTAGGCAAAATTTTGATTATAGTCAGCACGATGCGATGAGTAATTGGGCGGCTATTGAGCAATACATCCAGCAGCATATAGAAATTAACGAGGTTATTTTAAGTGGCGGCGACCCGCTGAGTTTGAGTGATCAAAAACTGGAAAAACTGATTCAAAAACTTGAGCTGATTAAGCATATAACCACCTTGCGTATTCATTCGCGCGCCTTGGTGGTGATCCCCAGTCGAATTACCGAGCAGTTGATTAATATGCTGGCTAAAACGCGGCTAAATGTGGTGCTGGTCACGCATATTAATCATGCCCATGAGCTTTCGTTAGAGTTTTGTGAAAATATCGCAAAAATTAAACAAGTTACTTTACTCAATCAATCGGTATTGTTAAAGGGGGTTAATGACGATTTAGACAGCCTAAAATCATTGAGTTTGGCGTTATTTGAGGCAAAAATTTTGCCTTATTATTTGCATATGCTAGACAAGGTGTCTGGTGCGGAAAATTATTTTGTCAGTGATGAAAAAGCCCTGCAATTACACCAGCAATTACAATCTCAACTGAGTGGCTATTTGGTGCCTAAACTGGTTCGAGATTTGGGTCGTGAGGCTAAAACTTGGCTATTGTAAGAGACCTTTGCATAAATAGGAATGATAAGTAAAATTCAATTTTTTGTTTAATGGGTGATTTTCTTAAACCCAACCCTAGCAGGGTTAGTGCTACATAGCAATCCTCTGGGAGGACTAAGGTAGGGTTTATTGCTGTAAGATTATTTTTTGCAAATCGTTAATGCTTAATTGACCTGTGTGAACATCAATCAATCGACCTTTTTTATCGTAGATATAGGTGGTTGGTAGTCCAATTGTGTCGCCAAATTTTGTAAATTGTGAATCGTTTTTATCATTAAATAGAATGATTGGATAATTGACCATAAA
>JAJRPY010000034.1 GCA_024280535.1 Gammaproteobacteria bacterium
ACAAAGATTTGATTGGCGAACGGGAGCAATTGTTGAATCAAAAGCGCCATGCGTATTGCAATGATCAACATTTTGTAAATAAATACGCCCAGTATTGGCGCGCTCCTGCATAAATTTAGTGAACAATTCTCTGGCTTTGAGGCTTTGTTTACGAATTGAATCATCTTGCTCATACAACTCATATAAGCGCTTAAATTCAGCCTGATCCTCAAAGTAGGCATCGTACAAGCCAGGCACATCATGCGGTGAGAATAGGGTGATATTGCCATCTTCTAAAAAACGTTGGTACATTAAGCCATTAAATTGCACGCCATAATCTAGGTGGCGGATTCTATTTTCATCAGTACCAGTGTTATTTTTTAATACCAGTAAACTTTCAACTTCTAAATGCCACAATGGGTAGAAAAGGGTGGCAGCACCGCCACGAACCCCGCCTTGAGAGCAGGATTTAACCGCCGTATGAAAGTGCTTATAAAAAGGAATACAACCCGTATGCGTTGCCTCGCCATGACGAATAGGGCTGCCAATAGCACGAATACGACCCGCATTAACGCCAATACCTGCGCGCTGAGAAACATATTTTACAATCGCGCCAGCCGTGGCACTAATCGAATCAAGATTATCATCTGTTTCAATCAAAACACAAGACGAAAACTGGCGTGTAGGGGTGCGAACGCCCGCCATAATTGGGGTCGGCAAAGAAATTTTAAAATTAGACACCGCATCATAAAAACGCTTAACCATATCTATCCTAGCCTGACCGATGTATTCTTGGAATAAGCACATGCCCACCAGCATATACAATTGCTGTGGGGATTCGTAAATAGCGCCAGTCACCCGATTTTGCACCAAATATTTTCCCTCAAGTTGCTTAACTGCTGCATAAGAAAAATTCATATCGCGCCAGTGGTCAATGCAGTGATCAAACTCTTCAATTTCGGCTTGGCTGTATTTGTCTAAAATATCGCTGTCATAAATACCCAAATCAGTAAATTTTTGCACATGCTCAAAAAGAGGCGGTGGGGTGAATGATTTAAATGCTTTTTTGCGTAAATGAAAAATGGCTAAGCGCGCGGCTAAATATTGATAATCAGGCGAATCGGTAGAGATTAAATCAGCGGCGGATTTGATAATAGTTTCATGGATATCTTCTGTTTTAATGCCATCAAAAAATGCTAGTTGCGCATTGATTTCAACTTGCGACACACTGACCTTTTTTAAGTCTTGTGATGCCCAGTGCACAACGCGGTGAATTTTCTCCATATCGATGGGTTCTTGCTGCCCATTACGCTTGGTAACTTTGATATTTTGCTTCATATTGCCCCGAGTGAAAAAACACTATATCTAGTGTTATTAAAATTAATTACAACTAAATATAGTGTATTTCGACTTATTTTGCAAGGGGTAATTTAATAAAACATAGTGCCAAATCGCCAAACAGTTTGCCACAAAAGGGATTGCGAGAATTAAAATAAAATAAAATAAATTTTGCCATTTTTAGCCAAAAAATAGCCTTATTGATTGGCTCAATATAAGACCAATTTTAAGCCCGATTTTGGCTAAATAGGCGAGGCAATTAATTGCGATTCGTCCAGCCCATTATTGAGCAATAATTCACCCAAATAGATTAAAACCTCAGCAGGTGCACAAATGTAAACTTCGGATAAATTAACCACTTGATGATCCAGCGAATTGTAAATTTGTTGAGCAACTTTATGGCAATTATTTAAGTGATTTCGATCAAATTCGCAGCCAATGCTTGTGTAATGATAATCGTCCATCAGTGCTTGCCAAGATTGGGCATGATTGTCAAGATACGGCTTGCATTCAATTGCAGGATAGGCCCAATAAAAGTGCACAGGGTTGTTCATTTCCAGAGAAAGGGCGTGTTCCACAAGGCTTCTGATAGGTGCAAAGCCGCTATCCCATGCAATAAACAGCATCGGTTTGTTAGAATGTTCTTTCAGTACAAAAACCCCTTTTGGGCCTACTAAATCAATTTTATCCTTAACATTAAGCTGCTTAGAAAAAATGGCTTGAGAAAAATCATCAGCATCAATTTTGCGAATATGAAACTCAAGTGCTATGCCATGACACGGGCATGAGGCAACAGGATAGCGAGCAACAGCACCCTGATAGCTTAACTCAACATCTTGCCCAGCCATAAATTGCAAGGTTTTATAGCGTGGCGTTCGTAGCTTAATAATGGCCATATTATCATTAATAAATTGAATATCGGTGAGTTTGGCTTGAATCTGTTGAATCTCAATATGACGCACGTCACCAATCAATTCTGGCAAAATTTCAATATCTGAACGAGGTGCATTACAGCACATTAAAAATTCTGAACGGTTAAGCTGATGGGCTGACAGTACGTAATCGTGGTGTTTTATCTTGGCAAGTTTGCCGTGAATAAGCCGAGCCTTGCACGCGCCACAAGTGCCATTATTGCATTCATAGCGCATCGCCAAACCATTTAGCAAGCCACATTCAAGAATTGTATCTGACTCATTACATTCAAGCGTTTTATCTTGGCTGGTTAATGTGATAGTGTGGAATTTGGTTTCAGGCATAAATAAAAGTAGCAGGGTGGTTGCTATTGTTAATGAAGTGAATAATAGGGGAATTTATTAGTTATTTAACATAATATAAATTATACGAATAAACTACAAATGCTCAGAAATAATGTCAATCAACGCATCAATATGATCTTGACGCGCATTTAATGCAGGAATATATCCAAACACTTTGCCACCGGCGTTAATAAAATATCCGCGATTTTCATCATCAATTTCTTCAAGTGTCTCCAAACAATCCGCCGAGAAACCTGGACACACCACCTGAACACTATTAACACCCGCATGAGCAAATGACTCCAGCGTATCTTTTGTATAAGGCTTGGTCCATTCCTCTCTGCCAAAAATAGACTGAAAACTAAGCTGCCATTGATCCTTTGTTAAATTAAGCGAGCTGGCTAGCAAATCAGCCGTTTGCAGACAATGCTGGTAATAAACATCGCCATTGTCAACATAACGCTGCGGAATGCCGTGAAATGAGATCAGCAATTTGTCAGCCACGCCATGCTCAGCTTGATATTCTCTAATGGCATTATTCAGTGCTTGAATATAGTGCTTATTTTGATAATAATGCTCAATAAAAACAAGTTCAGGTTGTTTTGACCAAGTGGCTAATGTTGAATTAATCGCATCAAGTGTTGATAGTGTGGTGGTTTTTGAATATTGAGGATACAGCGGCAATACAATAATTTTTTCACAAGCCTTGTCTTTGAGCTTGTTGAGTGCAACGGAAATGGATGGATTGCCATAACGCATACCCAGTGCAAATTCCAGCTCAGTATGTTGTTGTTGTAAAATACCTTCTACGCCAGCAAGCTGTTGTTGAGTAAGGTTTAACAAAGGCGACCCTGGACCAAAACTGTCCCAAATTTTGGCATAGTTTAGTGCAGATTTTTTCGGTCTAATATTCAAAATAACCCAATGTAGTGCCAGCCACCAAACCAGCTTGTTTGGCGGGTCAACAACTCTAGGGTCGGACAAAAATTCAGACAAATAGCGTCTTAGTGCAGACTTTGTGGGTTCATCTGGTGTGCCTAAGTTGGTCAGTAAAATACCGGTTTTCATATCACCTTGGCCAAATTGGTATCAATAAAATGACGCACAAAATCAGGCGCCTGTGTTGAATGAAAACGATCCACCTCTTGGCCATCAATAAAAGCAATCACTGTTGGAAAGCCACGCACTTGATAACGTCCAGCAATTTTCATATTCTCATCCTCGGCTTCAATGTTGGTCAGTAGTAATTTTGCCTCATCAAATTCAGCGACAACAGAAGTAATAATGGGCGCCAATCTATTACACGGGGCACACCACTCGGCTGAAATATCCAATACCACTAAGCGTTCAAAAGACGCTTGCAAAACCAGCGTTTCAAATGTATCAATATTGACTTTTAATGCAGACATATTATTAGCACCTTAAAAAATGTTAAATCAACGAACCACTCCCTATCTTTATCAACGACCAATATAAGCAAGCCTTGCCCGTCGAAGTGATAAAAAGTAGCCATAGTATAGCCGAAAATGATAAAAATCTAAAAAAATAAGCCAAAAAATAGACAAAATAACTAAAAATCAATGACTTATAAGAATAAAAATAACTTAGCCGTATTTTAATAGTTTTACGTAAAGACAAGCCTTTGCTTAGTTTTTTAATAAAAATCGCTTAAATCTAATATTTGGCGTTATTCATCAAAAATGAGTTAAAAAGTTATTTTTTTGATGTTTTAAGGTGTTGGATTTTACTTAGGGTGATTTTGTACGAACAAATTTAGAGGTTAGTCGATATTTTTGTTTTGGGCTTTTGGGTTTTTCTGGAATGGTTCGTTCAAAAAAACCATGCTCCAATAATGGATTTAAAATATCATTGCGAAATCGGGTCTTATGTGTTCGATTTAAGATTTTCATCAACTCTTCAGCGCTACTTTCCAAATGACAAGTTCGTAAAATTTTAACTTGGTCCGAGCTGATTTCTTCTAAAATACAACTTAGTCCCTTCTTGGTACTTGATGTATGATTAGGTACTTCTGTATAAGTGTTTTCTTGAAAATTAAATCCCTGTTGTTCGGATAAAATTGGGCGTTGATTGTTGCGTTTTAATTCCTTATTCCAGTCTTTATTGTCAACTGAATTTTGCGGTTTGTTTGTTTTTTTGTTTTTTGAGAACCAGGCCATGATGATGAAATATTGAACGAGTTGAGGTTAGTTTAACAAAAAATGGCACAAATTAACAGACAGAATATCAACCAAGTGCAACTTAAGCGCTTGGAAAATGATATATTTTGCAGGCAATAGTGAAGAAAATGGCTGATTATTTAACGATTTTTTAGGTGAAAAGGTGCCATTCATGTGTTGGTTTTTTATATTAGTTGCAATGAGTTTGCTGGCAGAATGACTGATAAGCGATTAATCAAAGCCAAAAATAATTTTAAGTTAAATACAAGTTGTTTATTAAGTAAGGATTTGCTCTAAAAACAATTGTAAGCGCTCTGATTCTGGGTTTTTGAAGAAGTTATCTGGCGTGTTTTCTTCAATAATCTGCCCCTCGTCCATAAAAATAACGCGATTGGCTACTTTTCTAGCAAAGCCCATCTCATGAGTAACGCAAATCATAGTAATGCCCTCTTTAGCCAATTCAACCATAACATCTAGCACTTCTGAAATCATCTCCGGATCGAGTGCTGAAGTGGGTTCATCAAATAGCATAATTTTAGGTGAAGTGCATAATGCCCTGGCAATGGCAACGCGCTGTTGCTGGCCACCAGAGAGCTGATTTGGATACTTTTCAGCTTGGTCCTTGATGCCGACACGATCAAGTAGTTCTAAGGCTTTTTTCCTTGATTCTTGCTTGCTTTTATTATGCACCCAAATTGGGGCAAGTGTAATGTTATCGATGATACTAAGGTGTGGGAATAAATCGAAATGTTGAAACACCATAGACACTTCTGAGCGCACTTGTCTGATTTTTTTAACATCGTTTGTCAGCTTAGTGCCGTCAACAATAATTGAACCTTCTTGAAACTCTTCTAAAAAGTTGACACAGCGTATTAAGGTAGATTTTCCACTGCCTGAAGGTCCACAAATAACAATAATTTCACCCTCTTTTATAGTTAAATTAATGTCATTCAATGCTTGGAAATCTCCGTACCATTTATTGACACCTTTAATGCTAATAATCTCGTCTTTATTCATAATATTCTCGTGTTAATGTTCTGTATTGAAGCGCTTTTCTAACGTTTTTGAGTACTGCGACATCAGGAATAAAATCACCCAAATCACAATAGCCACAAACACAATGCCTTCTGTTTTTCTGCCTAGCCAATCGGCATCACTGGTGGCTAGTTTTGCAATGGCTAGCATATCAAAAAGACCAATAATAAGTACCAAGGTGGTGTCTTTAAAGAGTGCGATAAACGAGCCAACAATGTTAGGGATTGATATTTTTAACGCCTGAGGCAGAATAACCAGCGCCATTTTTTGTACAAAGTTTAACCCTGCTGCATCAGCCGCTTCGTACTGCCCTTTTGGCACCGCTTGTAGCCCGCCGCGAATTACCTCGGCAATATAAACGGATTGGAACATGGTAATGCCAATTAGCGCCCTGAGTAATTTGTCAAAATCAATGTCGCTAATGAAAAACAACGGCAGCATAACAGAGGCCATAAATAAAATAATAATCAGTGGGATGCCACGAATAAATTCAATGCAGAAAACACTTAAAAACTTGATGATTTTCATTGTTGATTGTCTGCCTAAGGCCAAAGCAATGCCGATTGGAAACGAGGCAACAATACCCACTGACGCCACCACAATGGTGAGCATTAAACCACCCCATCGATGTGTTTCAACCACCGCTATGCCCAGCGTTTCACTGCCATACAATAAGAAAAAGGCAATAAATGGGTATATAAAGAATAAACTAAGTATCACCTTATTTTTATATCTATTGCCCTTTAGTAGGCGAGCAATTATGCCAAACGCCACAGTAATGATTAACAACAAATTAGGGCGCCAGTATTCTTCTGATGGGTACATGCCATACATAAATAAATTTATCTTAAAGCCGATGTATGACCAACAGGCGGCTTCTCGGGTGCATTCGTTATTGGTTGCTGAGGTAAAATCTGCGCTAAATATCATCCAATCCAATAAAGGCGGGATGATTAAATAAAGTAAATAAATAGCGATAAAACTAAACGCAGTGTTAAGTTTTGAGGAAAACAGATTTTGCATAAGCCAACCCGTAACCCCTACTTGTGATAGGGGTGCTGGCTTGGCTGTTTTTAGCTTGAAAGTACTCATGGGTTTAATCCTATAATGCGCATACGATGGTTGACGATGTTTAGTATTAATGAAATGATGAGTGAAATGGTTAAATACACTGCCATGGTCATTAATAGGACTTCAATGGCTTGCCCAACTTGGTTCAGCACCGTGCCTGCAAATACACCGACTAAGTCAGCATAGCCAATGGCGGCGGCTAATGAGGAATTTTTGGTTAGGTTGAGGTATTGATTGATAATGGGCGGTATGGCGACTCTAAAGGCTTGTGGTAATAGCACCAGTTTGAGTGTTTGAGTGTAGGACAGCCCCATTGCCAATGCTGCTTCTGTTTGCCCTTGATCGACTGATTCAATGCCCGATCTGATGGCTTCAGCAATATAAGTGGCCGCATAAATGCTAAGTGCCAATACCAGTGCCAAAAACTCGGGCGAAAAAGCAATACCACCCTTGAAGTTAAACCCTTGCAAGGATGGATAGTCAAAATGCATAGGTGCACCAATGGCAAAATAAACAACGCTTGGTAACGCTATAACAAATAATAACGAATACCCTATTGTATTGGTTCTAATCCCCGTTTCGTCGCGTTTTTTGGCAAAGCGACGTTTATTTATAAACATGGCAACGATGCCAACAATCAATGCAACAAATACCCAAATAAAGCCATCTTCTGCGATAGGCTTGGGCAGGTAAATTCCCCTAAGGTTTAGAAAAATAGCATCAAATAATGCCATGCTATTTCTTGGAGAAGGTAGCACGCTAAGTGCCAAGTTATACCAAAATAGAATCTGTAACAAAATAGGAATATTTCTAAAAAGCTCGATATAGGCATTTGCCAACCTAGAAATTAGATAGTTTTTGGATAATCTGGCGATGCCGATGATCAAGCCTAGAATGCTTGCCAATATAATGCCGATAACTGAAACGACCAGGGTATTAATAAGCCCGACATAAAAAACTTGTAGGTTGCTAGAATCGATCGTGTAGTCAATAAAATACTCAGAAATACCAAACCCAGCCCTAGTATCTAAAAAATCAAAACCACTGCGAATGCCCAAACGCTCGATATTAAAGCCAAGATTGTTAATGGCGTTATAACCAATATAGAGGACAATGGCTATCACGATTAGCTGAAACAAGATAAATCGCACTTTGTTGTTGTTTAAAAAATCAAACATAAAATAGCATTATTATTAAGTTGTTAAAAAAAATTGCTCGTTAATAAAGACCTTTGCATAAACCATGATTAACAAAATAACCGCTTAGATAAAAAACAGGTATTTTGATGAGTATTCATAAGTTATGCAAAGGTTTCTAAATTAATAAATTTAAAAAAAACCAGCCTTAGAATGAAGACTGGTTTTATTAGATTTTTTATCTAAATGGCGGCGAGTACATAATACCACCCTTTGTCCATAAGGCGTTCAGACCTCTGGAAATGTTAATCGGCGTGTTGACACCGATATTACGCTCGAAAATTTCAGAGTAGTTACCCACTTGTTTGATGATATGGTAAGACCATTTTTTATCCAAACCTAGGTTTTTGCCCATGGTGCCTGTATGTCCCAATAAACGGTTAATTTCAGAATTATTACTAGCCTTATCAACATTGGCACTAGTCACCCCTAATTCTTCCGCTGTCAACATAGCATTTAGCGTCCAACGCACAATATTAAACCACTTGTTATCGCCTTGACGCACCACAGGGGCTAGTGGCTCTTTAGAGATGATGTTTGGCAACACAATGGCAGAAGATGGATCTTTGAGTGTGGTTCTTAAGGCATATAAGCGCGATTGATCAGTTGTTAATACATCACAACGCCCTAATTCAAAATTTGACTTAGTTTGTGCAATCGTATCGGTGGTTGCTAATTTGTAACTAAAGCCTTCTGATTTAGCGTAATCAGCCAGATTAAGCTCGGTAGTCGTGCCTTCGTTTACACAAAAAGTAGCGCCACCCAACTCTGATGCGTCTTTAATCCCTGAATTTTTCTTAACCATAAATCCTTGCCCATCATAATAAATAACACCAGCAAAGTTCAGCCCTAGCGAAGTATCACGCGTTTGCGTCCAAGTCGTTACTCTTGAGAGTATGTCAATTTCACCACCCTGAAGTGCTGTAAAACGCTCTTTTCCGGTTAATGGAATGTATTTTACTTTTGAGCTGTCACCCAAAGTAGCAGCAGCAACGGCTTTACAAAAATCAACATCCAAACCTGTCCATTTGTGATGTTTATCAACAGATGAAAAACCAGCCAACCCAGTCGAAACGCCGCAACTTAGGATGCCTTTGGATCGTACATCGCTTAATGTATCTGCACTCGCACTAAAGCCGGTGACGGCTAATAATGACGCAACAGAAAATTGTAATAATTTATTCATAAAACTTTTCCTCATTGAGATTAATAAAATGCAACATTTTTTAAATATTGCAACTAAAGAGTTTATCAAAAAAATAACCTTTTTTGAGAGTGGTTTTAAAAATAAATTTGAGTTTTGGTTAATTAAGAGGGCTTGAAAACATATTTAGCCCTTTATATACAAGGGACTGCATGTCTATAACACACTACACTTTTCTTGCACTTTCCCTCATTCGTTTTGATGTGTTCAATCGATGATATTTGCCCTCTGTCTAAAAAATGTACGGGCTAGACAAAAAAATCTAAGCAATTGCTTAGATTTTAAGTGTGTTGCTATTTTGACTGTTTTATAGCTGTTTAGCTTTTAAGCCACTTGGCACTGTAGTTTGCCCAGAATCATTAAACCCCCAACATTCAACAGTATTGTTAGTTTTTAAAGCACAAGAATGATAGTATCCTAATGTAATTTGTTTGGCTTTTAAGCCGCTAGGCACTGTAGCTTGCCCAAAACTGTTAACCCCCCAACATTCAACAGTATTGTCAGTTTTTAAGGCACAAGAATGAAGGAATCCCAATGCAATTTGTTTGGCTTTTAAGCTACTAGGCACTGTAGTTTGTCCACTGGAGTTAAAACCCCAGCATTCAACGCTACTGTCAGTTTTTAAGGCACAGGAGTGATAGCCCCCTAATGCAATTTGTTTAGCTTTTAAGTCATTTGGCACTGTGATTTGTCCATCAGAATTACTTCCCCAACATTCAACGCTATTATCAGTTTTTAGGGCGCAGGAGTGATAGCCTCCTAATGCAACTTGTTTGGCTGTTAGAGTATTCGGCACTGTGGTTTGTCCATCGGAGTTTTTTCCCCAACATTTAATAGTATTGTCAGCTTTTAAGGCGCAGGAATGAAGGGCTCCCAATGCAATTTGTTGGGCTTTTAGACCATTCGGCACTACGACTTCATTATCCCTAAACCCCCAGCATGCAATAGTAGCATCAGTTTTTAAAGCGCAGGAATAATCTGCTCCTAGTGCAATTTGTTTGGCTTTTAAGCCACTTGGTACTGTGACTGGATCATCACCCCAACAGTCAACAGTATCATTAGCTTTTAAAGCGCAGGAATGGTAGCTTCCAACAGAACTCGCCGATCCTAGCTGACAAGCTTCTCCACAATTATTTGCCTTTAATTGCTTATCTGAATAACCTTCATAGAAGGGCAAGGATTTTTCAGTACTGTCACCTTGATACTGCTTATTAAAGGTTGGCTCTAATGCATAAATACTATTAATGTTAAACATGAATATTACAATGCTAAAAAGTATTTTCATTATTTTTTTTCCTATTTTTTGAAAAAAATTTATTATATTATATATTATAGTGCAAAAAAGCCTGATTATGTATATGTCATTTTGCTTGATAATTTTAGAAAAGAGTCATTTGGCTAGTTAAGATTTTTGTTTTTAAGTCTGTTGCTATTTGACTATTTTACTACTTTATAACTGTTTGGCCTTTAAGTCACTCGGTGCTGTGGATTGTCCATGGTAGTTATTCCCCCAACATTCAACAGTATTGTCAGTTTTTAGGGCGCAGGAATGATAGAGTCCCAATTGAATTTGTTTGGCAATTAGACCACTCGGCACTGTAGTTTGTCCGGTGATGTTATTACCCCAACATTCAACAGTGTTGTCAGTTTTTAAAGCACAGGAATGAAAAGCCCCTAATGCAATTTGTTTGGCAGTTAAACCGTCTGGCACTGTGGTTTTTCCAGAACTATCATCACCCCAGCATTCAATAGTGTCGTCAGTTTTTAAGGCGCAAGAATGATGGTATCCCAATGCAATTTGTTTGGCTTTTAAACCACTTGGCACTGTGCTTTGCTCATACTCATTATCTCCCCAGCATTCAACAGTATTATCAATTTTCAAGGCGCAGGAATTATAATCTCCTAATGAAATTTGTTTAGCCTTTAAACCGTTTGGTACTGTAGCCTGCCCAACAGAGTTAAACCCCCAGCACGCAACAGTATCATCAGTTTTTAAGGCACAGGAATGGGAGCCTCCCAATGCAATTTGTTTGACCTTTAAGCCAGCTGATATGCTGGTTAGTCCACTGGGCTGATATCCCCAGCATTCAACAGTATCATCAGTTTTTAAAGCGCAGGAATAATCTACCCCCAATGCAATTTGTTTGGCTTTTAAACCGTTTGGCACTGCGGTTTGTCCATCACAGTTATTCCCCCAACAGTTGACAGTATCATCAGCTTTTAAAGCACAGGAATGATGACCTCCCACAGAGCTCGCCAATCCCAATTGACAAGCCTCTCCACAATCTTCCGCCTTTAATTGTTTATCAGCCGCTTCAAAATATCGAAAAGTATCTGGATAGCCTTTTTCTAAATACTGCCAATACCAATTGCTTTTCTGATCTGTAGGAAAATGCCAGTATCGCTTATCTCCACCTAGACGAAATAATTCAAAGTAATCTATACTATCGCTATGAGGATTATGGTATTTAAAAATATCTCCAATAGTGCCCTTTCTATCATTACTTCCCCAAGACTTTGTATCCTTGATAAAGTTTTCATCAAAGTCTTTGCCTGCATATGCCCAATACCAATTATCTTTTTGATTTGTAGGAAAATGCCAATATCTACCGTCTCCACCTAAGCGGGATAATCTAAAAAAATCAATTTGATTGGCATAAGCATTGTTGTATTTAAACACCTCTCCGATATTGCCCTTTCTATCAGACTCGCCCCATCTGGCTGGCTTGATACGCCAAGGAGGCATGTCTGTTAAAACAGAGGGATCTTTTCCAAGCGCTTTAATATTTTCCTTTTCAAGGTGTAAAAAAGTTCTGACTGTGCTTAAAAGTTCAGTATCCTCTACAGGTTTTGCGTTAAAACATGAAGAGGTCTTGGGTTTGTAAGTATTTTTATCACAAAGTGCATAAGTAAGATTATTCTCGGCAGATAAACTAGGGGCAATCCTGTCAATCCAATCGGCTAATTTTAGTGGATGTTTTGCTTCTACAGAAGGATCTAAAACATACACTTGCCCTTGTGAAGAAATCACTGGAACGACATTAAACTGCCGTTCTACAGTTCTATCTAATGTATTCGAGGTATTGACTTTTAAATCACCAAAAACAAATAGTTTTTTTACTGCTGGGAATTTGTATTTGTTTAATACTTTGCTTAATATATCAGCCCTAACAAAACTGCCATCTTGAGGGTATAACCAGGGTATGCGTCTTCTTTCGGTATCTGTAGGGATGAGCAAACTGTCTCTGCCTCTTCTAAAGCCTTCTTTAAGCTGCTTGCCACTCCACTCTTGCAAGACAGAAAAATCTATTTGCTCTAGTTTCTTTGCTATTTTGTAAGGATATGGTATTCCTTCATAAGCAGGTAACGCCTCTTCAAAACTATTACCTGTATGCCATTCATAGGTTGGTTCTAGTGCATAAACGTTACTGAGTATGAACATAGCAACACCAAAAAATGCTTTCATAATCCTCTCCTTATTTTTTACAAAAAGTTGATTATAGCACAAAGAAAAAGCCCGCTCATTCCCATCTAATTTATTTTATTTTTCGTTAGCACATTGGCATTAGTTAAAAAAAACTAACCACTAGTCACTGTTTGAATGTGTATAAGATTAGCTAAAATGGGTACTAGAATAAACCTTTGAAGGTGCTAAATTTGGCGTAGGTGATTTTTTTTGATGTTGTTTTTGATAGTAAGCGATACCCCCTAAGCATAGGGTTACCGTAATGATAACGCTTAGATGCTTAGAATTAACGACTGGTGAATAACTGACGTAAGCGGATGCCAAGGTTGTGCTAGCTAGAAAAGTTGCTGATAAGGCCAATATTGGCTTAATAAAGATAGACAATTTCATTGGTTGTGCTGGATTAATGTGAAATCGTGGCATCAGTGAGCTGGCTGATGATTGATTGTGTTGAACTGGAATTTTTTAAGACTGCTCTGGCATACCATTTATCTGCCAATTTCTCGTTAGCCTGAGTGCCCTCACCCGTCAAGTAAGCGTACCAAACGTTAAACTGGGCAGGTAAGTTGCCTTGTTTGGCAGCTCTTTGATGCCAGTAAAAAGCATGCACTGAATTTTTAGCAATACCTCTGCCTTGTTGGAAAATATTGGCCAATTTATATTGTGCATCAGCATCACCTAAATAAGCTTGTTGTTGCAATTTAACAGTTTCAATTTTTAGCTCAGATTCTGCTAGCAAGTGTTTGTGCATTTTGTTCATTACATTTTCCTGTTTTTGATTAAGTTGATTGAAATATACCGTGTTTTTTATTCCCTGTAAAGACTATTTTTAATAAAAATTAAATATATTTTAATTCATTAAAAATCAATGTGTTATATGTGTTTTATGGTAATTTTACTACTACTAGTATTTTTTAACTAATTTAATCCCCTTTCACTAGTAGTAAAAATTAACTATAATAGGTAAAAAATTCAAGTATAAATGGGGTGAAAATATGGCAAACAAAACCAAAGATTATCTGGCTAAAGTCCGCAAAAAGACTGGCTTTTCAGATTATAAAATTTCACAAGAATATGGCATTAATCAATCTAATTTAAGCAAATATAAATCAGGAAAATCTAGTCTTTCTGAAGCACATGCTTGGCTATTTGCCAATATTTTGAAGATTAATCCAGCCGAAGTAGTAGCTTATACCAAACTTTAACATGCAAAAAATAAGGGCGATAAGTCGAAGGCTATATTTTGGCAGGAGCAGCTAGAAAACCTTTCAAATGCTCCAGAGCCTGTCAAAATCGATATTGCGCAAATTAACCCTGTTGTTGGCGATTTGGACAATAATGCCAAAAAAATTATTCAATTAAGCCTCGAAGCAGCCAAGCAAAATACCGATTTATTGGTATTTCCAGAGTTGGCGTTGGTCGGCTATCCGCCAGAAGACCTTTTGTTGCGCTATGGCTTTATGCAACAGGTCGAGCGCCAAATTGAGCTGATTAAGAATAGCATCCCCAGCACTATTGCCATTATTGTTGGTGCGCCTTATAAGGAAAACAAGCTGCTGTATAACTCAGCATATCTTATTCGGCGTGGCAAGGTTCGCATTTACCACAAACAACAGCTGCCTAATTACAGTGTTTTTGATGAAAAGCGTTATTTTACGGCTGGTAATGCGGCTTTTATTTTCACCATCAAGGGGCAGAGATTGGGTTTATTAATTTGTGCCGATATTTGGCATGCCGATACAGTGAGGGAAACGGTCAAATATGGTGTGCAAACTATTATCAGCATCAACGCATCGCCGTTTCATGTGGGCAAACACCAGCAGCGCCTTGAGGAAGTTAAACAGCGTGTTTTAGATAATCAGGTTGAATTTATATATGTTAATTTGGTCGGCGGACAGGATGAACTTATCTTTGATGGTGGCTCTTTTAGGATGAATGCAAACGCCCAAGTAACACAGCAATTGCCTTTTTTTGAAGAAACCAGTGCATCTTTACCACTAACAAACGAAGTGCCTGATGATGAGTGTATTGAAAAAACCATTTATGATGCCTTGGTGCTGGCTACTAAAGATTATATTCACAAAAATGGGCATTTTAAAGGAGCATTGATTGGCTTGTCAGGCGGTATTGATTCTGCACTAACCCTAGCCATTGCCGCTGATGCAATTGGTAGCCAACAAATTCAATCTATTATGATGCCCTATACTTACACCTCAGCCATAAGTCTGGAAGATGCCAAAGCTCAGGCTAATATTATGAATATTGAGTATCATGAAATTGCCATTCATTCTATGGTTGATAGTTTTAACACACAGCTTAGCAGTTTATTTAGTGGCATGGAAACTGGCACAACTGAAGAAAATTTACAAGCGCGCATACGGGGTACCTTGCTGATGGCGCTGGCTAATAAATTTGGAAAAATCGTCCTAACCACGGGCAATAAATCAGAAATGGCAGTCGGTTATGCGACGCTATATGGCGATATGTCGGGGGGATTTGCGCCACTTAAAGACGTCTCAAAAACCATGGTGTATCGATTGGCCAACTATCGGAATACTGTGTCGTATGTTATTCCTGGGCGTGTGATTGATCGTGAGCCTTCTGCAGAACTTGCACCTAATCAGCTTGACCAAGATTCGCTACCGCCCTACGATAAGCTTGATGCAATTTTAGAATTGTTTGTTGAGCAAAGACGATCAATTGATTATATCGTTAAAATGGGCTTTAACGAGCAAACGGTCACTCGTATTAGTCGGCTGGTGTTTAATAATGAGCATAAGCGTCGGCAAAGCGCACCAGGGCCAAAAATTAGTAAAAATGCTTTTGGTAGGGAGCGGCGTTATCCAATCACTTCAAAATTTCAAGCCTAATCCACTAAGCAAAAATCTTTAATATACCTTGCGCCTTATGCTGGGTTTCTGCCAACTCTCGATCAGCAATAGAATCAAAGACAATGCCGGCACCCGCCCTAAAGCTTAAATGCTGATTTTGTTTCATTATGGTGCGAATTAAAATATTAAAATCCATCTTGCCATTGTTACTAATATAGCCCAATGAGCCCGTATAGGCCTCACGAGCGCCCTGCTCCAATTCACTAATAATTTGCATGCAACGAATTTTAGGGCAGCCAGTAATCGTGCCTCCGGGGAATAAGGCGCTGACTAACTGCTTAATATCCGTAGTAGGTGCTAACTTACCCCTAATATTTGAAACAATATGGTGTACGTATGGATAACTTTCCAGTGTCATTATTTCGTTGACTTCAATGCTGCCATATTCACACACTCTGCCCAAATCATTGCGCTCAAGGTCAAGTAGCATAATGTGTTCTGCTTGTTCTTTGGGGTGTTTGAGCAGATGTTGTTTTAATAATTCATCTTCTTTGCCAATGCCTCGAGGATGCGTACCTGCAATCGGGCGCGTTTCAATTAAATCACCATTCACACTAAACAAACGCTCCGGCGATGATGAGATAATGCTAAAGTGTGTAAATTGTGCAAGTGCAGAAAAAGGCGCAGGGTTGGATTTTTTTAAAGCAGCATAGACCTGGGTGGCACTGCATTGGTGCGTTAAGTGGTATTGCCAAGCGCGCGATAAATTCACCTGAAAAACATCCCCTGCCTTGATGTATTGTTTAATTTTTTCCACCCCAGATAAAAATTTGGCAGTCGTCTCACAATTTAACACGCCTGTAAAATCAGCACTTGCTATGGGGGCAATCAATTCAATATCTGCTAAAATTTGATCCATTCTGGCTTGATTGCCCTGCTCATCCACCAAATAGGTTTTTTTCAGTTGGTGATCTAACACAATGGCACTGGGGATTTTGACTGCAATGGCTATGGGTAAATCGCTGGCGTGCGTATCTTTTGCGAGCGTGGGTTCGATTTGAGCAATAAATTCATAGGCAAAATACACAAACCAGCCACCCGTAAAAGGCAGTTGCTGACTGGAAGTATTGCTACTAACAATTCTGCTTGAAAGCTTGCTTAAGAAATCAAATTCAGACAATTGATTTAATACCAATTCTTGCTTCGGGTGGGCAAATAAAATTGAATAGCGGTTGTTATTATTATGATGAACACTCTCCAACAAGAATGGATAGCGCTGTTTGTTAAGTTGGCATAGACCATCCAGTGAAATGTTTGGAATTTCTACTACTTTCATACTATTTGGACTATGAGGCTCGCTATTTTTTGGCTTTTTTTGGTGCAATTTTGTTTAATAACCGCTTGGCTTGATTGGCCAAATAATGTGATGGGAATTTTACCAACATACTGCTCAATAAGCGTTTTGCCTGCTTATTTTGCTTAAGTTCTATATAAACATTGCCCAATTCAAACAAGGAATTTGAATATTTATGATGCAACTTACCGCCCTGCTGAAAAATCACAAAGGCGCGTTTTGCTTGCCGATAATCACCTTTGGCTAAATAGCTCTTTGCCAGCCAATAGCGCGCATCTCGTGCATAATTATTATTCGGATAGCTTGCTAAGTATTGTTTAAAAAGCACAATGGCTTGATTGTATTGATCAGCAACCAGTAAAGAACGTGCATTGGTGTATAGTTTTTTGGCTTTTTGATCTTTCTCGCGTGCACGCTTAATGGTTTTTTCAACCACATTGTTGGTTTTTTTA
>JAJRPY010000035.1 GCA_024280535.1 Gammaproteobacteria bacterium
CAAGAAGACGGTATATTTTTTCAACTCTCTCCCTATCTCTGCTTTCACGAGATGTTTTCTCATCTTTATCTTTATTGAATTTCGTATTAATCAATAATGCAGCAAAACCTACGCAAGCACCTAATAATGTACCTATAACAGGAAGCCATTGTGTAGTTGTGCTTACAGTATCAGTCATAATTTACCTTTTGTGTTACATTATAATCATAAGGACACATTCCCTTATAAAACTCTATTAAAAATAAAACTATGCAAAAAAAAATGACCATTTTTATCAATTTTTTAGATAAAATATAGTTTTTACTTAATATACGATATTTAAAGTAAAATAATTTTTAACACCATTTAAATTAACGACTATGATAACAGAAAATAAACCTATTATTGAGCAAATGCGGGAGGTAATGCAGCGGATGAGTTATGCTTATAAAACTGAAAATACTTATTGTGATTGGGTTACACGCTTTATGAAATTTTCAAAAATGCGAGATAAACAAGAATTATTTGAAGATGCTGAGAATAGGGTTGAAATTTTTTTAACGGATTTGGCAGTAACACAAAATGTAGCGGCTAGCACGCAAAATCAGGCGTTCAATGCTTTGGTGTTTTTTTATAAAAAAGTATTAAAAAGACCGCTTGAAAATGTTCGGGCAACGCGTTCTCGCAAAGAACCCCGCATCCCTGTTGTGTTAAGTGTTAAAGAAGTCAAAAAAGTGTTTGCAAAATTAAGGGGGTCTAATTTATTAATGGTGCAACTCTTATATGGCGGGGGATTGCGAATTTCTGAATTAGTGCGTTTACGCGTGCAAGATATTGATTTTGAATATAGTCAAATTACGGTGCGTGATGGCAAAGGCAAAAAAGATAGAGTAACCCCATTGGCAAATAAAATAACACCTTTGTTAAAGGCGCATTTATTGCAAAGAAAAGAAAGACACGTGACGGATTTAAAAGAAGGCTTTGGTGGTGTTTATTTACCAAATGCTTTGGCTAAAAAATATCCTAATGCTGATCAAGAATTTGGTTGGCAATATGTATTTGCCAGTAGAAATATTGCGATAGACCCTAAGAGTGGTATTGAACGACGACATCATATTGACCAATCAGCAGTGAATAAAGCCATTAAAGTCGCGGTTAAAAGATGCCACTCAATTGATAAAAAAGTATCAGCTCATACTTTTCGACATTCATTTGCCACGCATTTATTGCAAACAGGGACGGATATTCATACGATTCAAGCACTACTTGGACATAGTGATTTACAGACCACGATGATTTACACGCATATTTTAAAACAAGGCGGGCAAGGCGTGGTTTCACCATTGGATAAATTATGATAAAAAAACTGCCTAAATTGTTACTTAAACCAGTTGGACGAGCGATTGGGGATTTTGGCATGATTAAAGCGGGTGATAAGATTTTATTGGCAGTGTCTGGTGGTAAGGACTCGCTGAGCTTATTTCATATTTTGCGCCATTTTCAAGCGCATTCTCCTGTGAAATTTGAACTGGGTGTGGTGACGATTGACCCTCAAGTGGCAGGATTTGAACCGCAGGCGTTAAGGGCGTTTTTTGATCAATTTGAAACGCCTTATTTTTTTGAAGAATTTCCTATTTTAGAGCGGGCTAAGGAGCGGATGAAGGGCGATTCTTATTGTTCATTTTGTGCGCGTATTAAGCGTGGTTTGATGTATAAAGTGGCTAGAGAAGAGGGCTATAACGTGTTGGCACTTGGTCAGCATTTGGACGATTTGAGCGAGAGTTTGATGATGAGTATCTGCCATAATGGCAAAATTCAAACCATGAAAGCGCATTATATTAATGATGCTAAGGATTTGCGTATTATTCGCCCGATGGTGTATGTGCGCGAGCGCCAGCTGGCTGATTTTGCTGCTACGGCTAAATTGCCAGTTATTGCGGATTCTTGCCCTGCCTGTTTTAATATGCCTACCGAACGAGAGCACTTTAAACAGTGGCTGCTAACTGAGGAAAAACGTTCGCCAAATTTATATAAAAATATTCTTAGTGCTATGAAGCCCCTGCTTGATGAGGTTAATGGTTAATTCAATGAAAACCAAGCAATTAGCCCGCTACAGCCGATGAAGCGAGCAACATAGCACTATTTTTTAAAATCCCTTAGGTTGCACTGGGTTAATGTGCTGGTCGCTATGATATAATTTTGCCATGAGGTTTATAGAAGACATCCAAAGCGTATTTGATCGCGATCCAGCTGCACGCAATACATTTGAAATTATCACTTGTTATTCTGGCGTTCAGGCTATGTTGTTTTATCGTTTGGCACATCGACTTTGGTTATTAAAACTCAAGTGGTTGGCGCGCTTTATTTCTATGTTGGCGCGCTGGTTTACGGGGATTGAAATTCACCCTGGCGCTCGTATTGGTCGGCGTTTTTTTATTGATCATGGTATGGGTGTGGTGATTGGTGAAACAGCTGAGATTGGCGATGATGTTACCTTGTATCATGGGGTGACTTTGGGGGGTACCACGTGGCAAAAGGGCAAGCGCCATCCTACCTTGAAAAATAATGTGGTGATTGGGGCAGGTGCTAAAATTTTAGGCCCGATTACCTTGGCAGAAAATGTTAGAGTTGGGTCAAATTCTGTGGTGGTTAAATCTATTGAGGCTGATAAAACTGTGGTTGGTGTGCCTGGGCGCGTGCTTAAGGATAAGCACATCAAATCTGCACAGTTTGATTCGTATGCGATTAATGGTGATGCGGATGATCCTACTGTTAAAGCCATTAATTCCATATTGTCACACTTGCATGAGATGGATTCGCAATTGCACAAAGTCTCTAAAGAATTGAACTTAACAGAGGATAAAAACAGCAGTGTGGATGATTTGGAAATAGAAAGTAAATAGCCATATATTTTAGCAGGGTTATTACTTGACTAAAAGACTTGGTTAAGCGTATAATCAGCAGTTTGGTAATTTATTAAGGATTGATATGCAATTAACTACAAAAGGTCGCTACGCCGTGACAGCGATGCTAGATTTGGCATCAAATGACACTGGAAAACCGATTACATTAGATATTATTTCACAACGGCAAAACATCTCGCTTTCGTATTTAGAGCAGTTATTTGCCAAATTACGTCGTGCCGAATTGGTCAAAAGTGTACGCGGCCCAGGAGGCGGATACTTGCTTGATGCGGCTGCTAAAGATATTAATCTCACTCAAATTATTGAGGCAGTGGATGAAAATATTGATTTGCGTAGGTGTAAGGGTATGGC
>JAJRPY010000036.1 GCA_024280535.1 Gammaproteobacteria bacterium
GCTCAAGCCTAATCATCAACTTACCAGGAAAGCCCGCCGCAATTGCTGTATGCTTAGGCGCCGTATTCTTAGCCGTGCCAAAATGTTTAGAATTATTAGCCAACAGCAATATTCAAATAGACCTTGATTTTGTCGAACAAAAATTTGAATAGCATCAAGCGTCCTACTCGCCAATTAACCCATTTCATCGTATGCAAAAAAAAAGCCCCAAAAAATGGGGCTTTTTTATATTATTATTTACTAACAAGCAAACAATTCACCTAATACTCTGGTGATACAAAGTGGATGATTTACATCATACCGCCCATACCGCCCATATCAGGTGCAGGTGCAGCACCTGCCTCTTGCGGAATATCAGTAATCATTGCTTCCGTGGTGATCATCAATCCAGAAATACTCGCCGCATGCTGTAACGCTGCACGAGTCACCTTAGTTGGATCAAGAATACCCATCTCCAGCATATCGCCGTAGGTTTCATTCCCTGCGTTATAGCCGTAATTACCTTCACCATTAGCCACGTTATTCAATACCACAGACGGCTCACCGCCACCATTAGCAACGATTTGACGTAATGGCGATTCCATAGCACGCATTAAGATTTGAATGCCCACGTCTTGATCGTGATTATCACCCTTAAGATCTGCCAATGCTTTTGAGGCACGAACCAAGGCAACACCGCCACCTGGTACAACCCCCTCTTCAACCGCAGCACGCGTTGCATGCAAGGCATCATCAACCCGATCTTTCTTTTCTTTCATTTCAACTTCAGTCGCCGCACCCACTTGAATCACAGCAACACCGCCTGATAATTTAGCCAAACGTTCATTTAACTTTTCTTTATCGTAATCAGAAGTGGTGGTTTCTAGTTGCGCTCTAATTTGAGCAACGCGACCCTCAATTGATTCTTTAGAACCAGAACCATCAACCACAATGGTTCCTTCTTTGCCCACTTCAATACGCTTAGCCGACCCAAGATGTACTTCGCTCACTGCCTCTAACGATAAGCCAATTTCTTCAGAAATCACTTCACCGCCCGTTAATACTGCCAAATCTTGCAAAATTGCCTTACGACGCTCACCAAAACCAGGCGCCTTAACCGCTGCTACTTTAACAATACCGCGCATATTATTAACCACCAGTGTCGCTAACGCTTCACCTTCAATATCTTCAGCAATAATTAATAACGGCTTGCCTGATTTTTGTGCCAATTCTAACGTTGGCAGTAAATCGCGAATATTAGAAATTTTCGCATCGTGCATTAAAATTAATGGATTGTCTAATTCTGCTGTCATCGCATCTTGATTATTAACAAAATAAGGCGATAAATAACCACGCTCAAACTGCATACCCTCAACCACTTCTAATGCATTATCAAAACCAGAGCCTTCTTCAACCGTAATCACACCAGCCTGACCAACACGCTTCATGGCTTCAGCAATAATATCGCCCACAGACGCATCCGAGTTGGCAGAAATCGTACCCACTTGGGCAATGGCCTTGGTGTCATCACAAGTTTGTGAAATATCACGCAAGCCTTGCACTGCCACTTCGGTCGCCTTGTCAATACCGCGCTTTAAATCCATCGGATTCATACCCGCAGCAACCGACTTAACACCTTCTGTAATCAATGCCTGAGCCAACACAGTCGCCGTGGTGGTGCCGTCGCCAGCAATGTCATTAGTCTTGGAAGCCACTTCTTTAACCATTTGCGCGCCCATATTCTCAAACTTATTTTCCAGTTCAATTTCTTGTGCAACCGTCACACCATCTTTGGTGATGTGCGGAGAGCCATAAGAACGATCAATAATTACGTTTCTACCCTTTGGGCCTAATGTCACTTTTACCGCGTTAGCCAATAAGTTGACGCCGTCTAGCATTAAGTTTCTAGCCTCTGTACTAAATTTAATATCCTTTGCCATGATAAATTTCTCCTTTAATCAATAATTGCAACAATGTCATCTTCGCGCATAATCAGCAAAGACTCACCATTTGATTTAATTTCTGTCCCTGAAAATTGACCAAATACAACCGTATTGCCAACTTTAACATCCAGTTCAATCACAGTACCACTATCAGTTGTCCTGCCTTTACCCACAGCCAAAACCTCTCCTTGAGCAGGCTTTTCAGCGGCTGAATCTGGAATGATTAAACCACTGGCAGTTGTTTTTTCTTCTTCTGTTCTACGAACAATCACGCGATCGTGAAGGGGGCGAATATTCATTGTTTTCTCCTACATTTAAAAAAAATTCTCAACGCTAATGAGGCTGGTCGTTTCGCACTCAACCATCCAACAAAAGCATTGTGTTTACTTAACTGAGTACATAGGGCTGTTTTTTATACTTTCAAGCACCCAGCATAAAAAAAAGATTTAACCAACTAACGCACAGCTAACTATTATTGACTGATTAAATTGGCTAGTTGACGACGATATTCACGGCTCATTTCTGGGTTGGTTTTTTCCAGCATATTGCATATCATGCCAATCATCTCTCTAGCAGCACCCTCTCTAAATTGAGCATCATTCTGCTGAATCTCAAACAACAAATCAAGCGCCTTTTCAATATCATGCTGAGCAATAAAGCAAATAGCCAAATCAAAGCGCGCCTGATTATTGTCGGGCTCTTTCAATAACAAAACTTGCAATGCTTCAAGACCTATAGTCGCTTGCGCTATTTTTTTAAACTTTAATTGGCTAGAAATTGCCAACCCGATTTCACTTTTTTGAGCCTTGTCACCCAATTTAGAAAACAAATTTTCAGCCTGCTCAAGTTCATTAATATCTAAAAATATTTGCACCATATCCAGCGCCACTTGCACATTACCCGGATCAGCTGAAATTGCCTCTGTTAATAATATAATAGCAGCCTGCGTATCGCCAGCAAGATGCTTTTCTCTGGCTTGTTTTCTAAGTTGTTCGGGTGTTTTCATAGGTTTTTTGTTATCTAGGTTGGAATAATATCGATTTAATGGATTGATAATTAGTGGCAATATTGCGTAAATTTTCTGCCCCTTGATGCTCAGGAGTAACGCCACTTTCAATATCAATCACCTGCTCAGCATAGATTTTTTTCAAGGTTTCTAGCGTGGCGTTAATTTCGTAAATAGTAGGATTGGCTTCATCTTTCCAATCTTGTGGCAATGTATGCGGATACTTGGTTTTAAATTCAATAATTTTATCGTCTTTGTCAAACATTTACACTGCCCAATTTTCCACTTTTAAACCCAAAATCCTATTAAATGTTGCCATTATATTATTGCTTTTTCCCAACCTTACAGCGTCGCCATAATATCAGCATCCTATACATAAATCAAACTAAATTTTCCAATTCACTGGTGCCAACTGATTCTAATTGCCAACAATAAACGTACAAGCCTCCTACTCGTTTTTAAAAAAAATCCTTGTTGCTTTTTTTCTTTGATTTTTTTTAAAATTTATATCAAAAAGTGTATAATTCTTTTTTTTCAACCAAATAAACCATGAAACTACTCACAATATGCTTATCAAGTGTTCTACTATTCACTTATCAAAATGCTGCCGCCCAACCCAATCAAATTGACCAAAAAGCCCTCAAACAAGAAGCCATCAGCCTGATTAAAAAATTTGGCGGACAACTCAAGCCTGAATTAAAAAAAGCCCTAAAAAGCAAAGGCCCTGTACATGCCGTTGAAGTATGCGCCAAAAAAGCCCCTGAAATTGCACGAAAAATCAACGCCAGCAGTAGCAATTGGCACATCAAGCGAGTTAGTTTAAAAAATCGCAACCCTAACGCCAAACCAGATGCCTGGGAAAGAAAAGTCTTAACTATGTTCGACCAAAAACGCCTCAACGGCGAGTCTGCAAAGAAAATGGCGTATAGCGAAGTGGTCGATGGAAAATTTAGATTTATGAAAGCCCAAGCCACCGAAGCAGTTTGCCTAACTTGCCATTCCAAGAATATCGCACCCAACATCCAAAAAGCAATCCATCAATACTATCCAAACGACAAGGCCACTGGTTACTCCTTGGGCGAAATTAGAGGAGCTTTTAGTTTAGAATACAATCCTCAAGGCACTTTACCCAATGTAAGAATAATTAAAAAAATACCCAATTTTATGAAATTAAACAATCGCGCTCTATCGCCTGTATCGCCTTAATAATTACTTTTTTTCAACAACAATCGATGCAAAATCCAGCAATGCCTGTCATTGCTACTGAGAATTTATACATTATGTTGCGGTAGTTTAACGCCGATTTTCTTAAAGTTTTTAAACTGAGTTATAGGTTCCGCTTGTTGCCATAACTCCTTTGGCAATTCTTCTGCATGCTCATCAGGATAGACAATCAAACATTTGGCAATTTCGTATTTATCACTCAACTTTAATTTTTGACGGAATTTGTATTTTTGAATCAAAAACCCTGCTTTCTGCTCTCAGTATATTTAAATTTTTTAAGAATCTATTATGCGAGACCTTTGCATAAATCAACCCAAATTACACAAATCCAGTAAAATAACAACCA
>JAJRPY010000037.1 GCA_024280535.1 Gammaproteobacteria bacterium
ATTTTGATTGTTGCCAGTGGCATTAATTTTATAGATTTGCCAGGTATGGAAACTTTAATTTCCGAGCATAATCGCCTAAAAAGCAAGGGTGGCGGCTTGTATTTCGTTGGACTTAAAGCATCTGTTTATCAATTTTTAGCGCAGGCTCACTTTGTCAAAAAAATTGGCAGAACAAACTTCTTTGATTCTAAAAATGTTGCCATTCGCATTATTTACAAACGACTCAACCAAGATATCTGCACTCAATGTGATGCAAAAATCTTTAATGAATGTAATTAAAGTGCCTAGCTCAAACTAAAATAGATTTTCTTTGTCAATCAAATAAAGAGTAGGCTAATTGTATATTGTTAAATTTTAAAGTTATGGGATGTTGCAATACAAAAATTAATGAAAAATTACTCTGCTATTGTTTTAACATTAGCGAAAATGCGTTTATTGAGGCGCTAAAAATGGATAAAGGCAAGGTATTAAAAGATTTTGTTATTTTTCAAACTAAACACAATTATTGCAATTGCACAGAACTAAACCCTTCAAAACAATGCTGTTTAAAAGATTTTAAATTATTAGAAAAAAATTAAAGTCAATGGTTTTTATGTATGTTCATGCTGGCTTAATGTCAAAACGTTAAAAGATTTTGGGGTGATAAAACTTGTTGAAAATGCCAATAAGTGCAATAAGATATGATTGTATAATGAGTTTTTTGATTTTTTTATTTCGTCTAATTTATGTACACTGCTTTAATGATTTTTTATCTTTTTTGGTGAATTTAAGTATTTATAGGCGCAAGAAAAAGAACAGTCTTAAATAGTATAGAGGTAACTATGATTGAAAATTATCCACCCATTCCCCAGGATTTACAAGTCACGGTGTCGTGCATATCTCATCAAAGTCAGCAGTTGAAGCAATTTCAATTTGTGGAGATGACTGGGGTGGCTGAGGTGACGAATGATGACTGGGAGAAGGCTAAGTTTTTTGGTTTTGTGAGTGCTCAAAAATCGCAGCCAGATTTGGCAAAAATCGGTCTTTATACTATGGGTATTGCTACCTGTGTCGGTATTGGGGTGTTATTTCAAGGGCAAGCATATAATGCTGTTGGACTTGTGCATTTGTCGTCTGATGTGGTGCTTAATGAAGGTGAGTGCCATTGCCCGAATGCATTGACAAAAATCCTTGCCAAACTCTTGGAAGAGGGTGATGCAATTGGGCCATCCATCAAAGTTGTGCAAGTTTATGATATGGATGATGAAACTCGAACCAAGCGTATGATTGAGCGGATTAATCAAGTGCTTGATGATTTGCAATATACCCAAACGAGAAGTGTTGCCCTGCAAACAGATCCACTTGCGCCTGCGGCACAGATGGCGGGCAATGCGAGTCTTCAGTTGGGGCCTTATAATTGCACAACAAGCGAGAAAGGCTAATAAGGCGCTAACGGTTTTATTCAGAACTTTATTTTTTTTGCTAAGAAGTTTGGGGGGGTTTATTCACATTTTTTGCTATCGCTTAAAAAAAATGTAGCAATGGCACGCTTATTTTGCTGACAATGTGTTGATTTTATGGGTAATGTTGGCAATTTAATGCTGGCAGTTAAAAGTTTGTTAGTGGTGTCTGTTTGTCGTTTAAAATATTGACAAGCCTAATGAGTACAAAAAGGGATGAGGTTGTTTTTTGTGCATTGGTTCATGGGTGATGTAGTTTTTACAAAAAAAGGGGAGAAAGTAATGAGTAAACATTCTAAAGAACAGGCGACTATCAGTCGTAGAAATTTATTAAAAGCCAGTGCCGCATTAGCAACAGCGCCACTGTTTTTTACCAAAGGGGCGTACGCTAAAGATTTTATCAATAATCCAGGTAAGTCACCAACAGTTACCTTAGGGTTTAATGTACCACAAACGGGTGCTTATGCAGATGAAGGTGCTGATGAGTTACGCGCGTTTAAATTAGCAGTTAAGCATTTAAACGGCGAGGGGGATGGTGGTTTGATGAACACTATGAAGCCTATGAATTTAACGGGTAATGGGATTTTAGGCAAAAAAGTGGTTTATGTAACGGGTGATACGCAAACAAAATCAGATGCAGCGCGTGCTTCTGCTAAACGTATGATTGAAAAAGATGGTGTTATTATGTTTTCGGGCGGCTCCTCATCGGGTGTAGCCATTGCCGTGCAAAGTTTGGCACAAGAGGCGGGGGTTATTTTTATGGCTGGCTTGACGCATTCAAACGACACCACAGGTAAGGATAAGCGCCGTTATGGATTCCGTCATTTTTTCAATGCGAAAATGACAGGTTCTGCGCTAGGTCCGGTGCTTAAAGAGGAAATGGGCGTTAATAGAAACGCATATCATCTAACTTCTGATTACACTTGGGGTTGGACACAGGAAGCGTCCATTAAAGAGACTACCGAGGACTTGGGTTGGAAGACCACCGCAACGGTTAGAACCCCAGTCGGTGCTGGCGATTTTTCACAATTTATTACCCCTATTTTAAATTCAGGAGCCGATACGCTTATCCTAAATCATTATGGCAAGGATATGATTAATTCACTAACCCAGTCGGTGCAGTTTGGTTTGCGTGATAAGGTGGTTAATGGTAAGCAGTTTGAAATCATTGTGCCTTTGTATTCTCGTTTGATGGCACAGGGTGCGGGTAAAAATTTGCAAGGCATTTTAGGTACGACAAACTGGGATTGGCAGTTGCAGGATGCAGGCTCCAAGGCATTTGTTAAGTCGTTTGGTACGGAGTATGGTTTTCCGCCTTCAATGGCAGCACACACTTGTTATGTGCAAACATTACTTTATGCCAATGCTTGTGAAAATGCTGCGACTTTTTACCCGCCTGAGGTGATTAAACAACTTGAAGGGTTTAAGTTTGATGGTATGGGCAATGGCAAAACTGAGTATCGTGCTGAAGATCATCAGTGTTTTAAAGATGTGTTAGTAGTGCGTGGCAAGCAAAATCCAAGCAGTCAGTTTGATTTACTGGATATTGTTAAGGAGGTGCCACGTGCTCAAGTTGAGTACGATGCTTCAATTTTTGGTGGTCACTTAGGCCCTTATAAAGTTTAAATATTTAAATGCTTATTGCATAAAAGTAGTTGTGCTTGGCATTTTTTTTGATGGTTTCGGTATTTAAATAATAGGAATGTGCCATGGACGCTATATTAATACAATTACTCAATGGACTGGATAAAGGGGCAGCTTATGCGTTAATAGCACTAGGCTTGACCCTGGTTTTTGGCACCCTAGGTATTGTTAATTTTGCACACGGTGCATTGTTTATGTTGGGTGCTTTTTGTGCGGTGAGTTTTCAACAGTTATTAACCATTTCAGTTAAGGTGGTTGACCCGAGTATTACATTTTTTACAGCCTATAAAACTCAGCCTTATTTGGAGATTTGGTTTGGTGATGTGGGGTTGATGATGATTGATTATGCAGTGCCATTATCAATACTTATGGCAATTCCTGTTATGCTAATAATTGGGCTAATGATAGAGCGTGGATTGATTCGACACTTTTACAAGCGTAGCCATGCTGAACAAATATTGGTTACATTTGGCTTAGCCATTGTTATTCAAGAGGTGATTCGTCATTTTTTTGGTGCCAATCCAATGCCCACACCGGCACCAGATATTGTTTCAAGTAGTGCTCAGGTAGGTGCTTGGCTGGGTTTGAGTGAAAATTTGGTTTATCCTTGGTGGCGATTGATTTATTTGGCGTTTTCAGCATTGGTTATTGTGTCAGTGTTTGCATTTTTACAGCTAACAACATTTGGAATGATTGTTCGAGCAGGAATGTTTGACCGACAAATGGTTGGTTTTTTGGGTATTAACGTACAACGCAAATTTACCATCGTTTTTGCTATTGCCACCGTTGTGGCAGGGCTAGCGGGTGTGATGTATGCACCTATTTTGCCGCCTGATTATCATATGGGTATGGATTTTTTAGTCTTGTCATTTGTGGTGGTAGTTGTGGGTGGTATGGGGTCGTTGGGCGGTGCGGTGGCTGCGGGATTTCTATTGGGTATTGTGCAATCATTCGCCTCAATGACGGTGGTGAATGAATTAATTCCTGGAATTGATCAGGTTATTATTTATTTAGTAGCAGTGATTATTTTATTAACGCGTCCTCGTGGGTTGATGGGTCGTCAAGGTGTTATGGAGGATTAGACGGTGCACATTAAACAAAAACGTAGCGATTTATTGGTTATGAGTCTATTTACTATAATTGTCTTAAGTATGCCAGTATGGCTGGATCCCGTCGGTGCCAATTATCCAGATTTATTGCAAAAATTTGTTATTTTTGGTATTTTTGCGATTGGTTATAATATTTTATTTGGACTGACAGGGTATTTGTCTTTTGGTCATGCTATTTTTTTGGGGGTTGGGTCTTATGCGGCAGTATGGTCGTTTAAGTTATTAAGTATGAATGCAGTGCCGGCGGTTATTTTTGCGACATTGCTGGCAGGGGTTGTTGCAGCTTTAGTGGGTTATGTGAGTCTGCGTCGCTCAGGTATTTATTTTTCAATTTTGACATTGGCATTTGCACAGATGTTCTACAATTTGGCGTATTCAGTGCTAACCCCGATTACTAATGGTGAAACTGGACTGCAATTATCATTGGATGATCCTAGGGTGATTGATCGACTGGTTAGTTCTGCTGGAGAAGGGTTGCCCGTGCCTGAATTATTTGGTATTAGTATGAGTGGTTATTCGGGTTTTTATTTTTGTGCAGTGATGTTAATTATGGCATTTTTTCTGTCGTTAAAAATATTCAATTCGCCATTTGGTTTAAAGCTTAAGGCGATTAAATCTAATCAGCATCGTATGAAATATACAGGCTACAATACGCGTCCATACTTGCTGAGTGCCTTTATTATTTCAGGTATGTTTGCAGGTTTGGCAGGTGGGCTTATGGCAGTAACAGATCCATTAGCAGGAGCCGAAAGAATGCAATGGACAGCTTCTGGAGAGGTGGTATTAATGACTATATTGGGCGGTATCGGCACATTGTACGGGCCATTATTGGGTGTTGGTATTATCAAATACTTAGAAAATATTTTTTCGGCTATTAATGAAGCAAGCTTGCAAAGTTTCTTTAGTTTTATGCCGCATTGGTTAAATGAAATGATGGTGATGCTGGTTTCGCCTTTTGTTGGCGAAGGTTGGCAGTTGACATTAGGGCTGATGTTTATGCTGATTGTTATTTTTCTGCCTGGTGGTATTACAGAAGGGTTTCAGAAAATAAAAACCAAGCTAACAACCAACCAAAAGATACAACAAGGTGATGAATAAAATGGCAGATTCTGTGTTAAAAATTACCAATGTCAATAAATCTTTTGGCGGTTTAAAAGCGCTGAATAACATCAATTTGACTATTGAAAAAAACAAGGTTCATGCGATTATTGGTCCAAATGGCGCAGGAAAATCAACCTTGTTAAATGTTTGCATTGGACTGTTGGCACCAGATACTGGAAAAGTGCTGTTTGATGGCAAAAATATTATTGGCAAGCAAGCGCACGAAATTAATCAAATGGGGCTGGCAAGGGTTTTTCAAACGCCAGAAATTTTTACCGAGTTGACTTTGCTGGAGAATGTTATGATTGCAGCATTAGCCAAACAAGAGGGTGCCTTTAAGTTTAAGATTTTTCGCAATCTTGCAGAGGAAAAAGCTATGATGCAAGAATCTATTGATGCATTAAGCAGTATCGGTATGGACAATCAAATGTATGATATTGCTGGCAGTATGTCGCGTGGCAACAAGCGTCGCCTTGAGTTGGCTATGTGTTTGGTTCAGCGTGCTAAATTATTATTGTTAGACGAGCCAACGGCGGGTATGTCTAGGCACGATACCAATCAAACCATCAAGTTATTAAAAAAAATCAAAGCGGACGGTATGACAAAAATTATTATTGAGCATGATATGCACGTGGTGTTTAGTGTGGCAGATACGATTTCGGTGCTGGCTAGAGGTGAGATTATTGCCACAGGAACGCCTGATGAGATTAAGAACAATCCAATTGTGCAGGCGGCTTATTTGGGCGGTGGCAATGAATAACAAGCAAAATAAACCAACTGTATCACAAGGCTCAGATCCGGCGTTTTTTTCTTGCTGGGATATGCATGCTTATTATGCTGAAAGTTATATTGTTCAGGGTGTTAGTTTTAATATTAGAGAAGGGGAGATTGTCGCTTTATTGGGTAGAAATGGTGCAGGAAAAACAACCGTATTGAGGTCTATTGCCCGTGCTGCTGATCCGCAGTTGCACCATGGCGAGTTGTGGCTGGATCATCAGCCCTTGCACAAGATGGAAGATTATCAAGTGGCACAATTGGGTGTTGCATTGGTTCCGGAAGATCGCTGTATTATTGGCGGTTTAAGCGTGGCAGAAAATTTACAATTGGCGCAAATAGAAAAACCGATTGGCTGGTCGATAGAGCGAATTTACGAGCATTTTCCCAGGTTGGGGGAGCGCAGAAATCAAGATGGCATTACTTTATCTGGTGGCGAACAGCAAATGTTGGCAGTTGCCAGAGCCTTGGCGCGCGATGTTAAACTACTGCTGCTAGATGAGCCGTACGAAGGGCTTGCGCCTGTTATTGTCAATGATATTGAAAAAATTTTGTTGAATATTAAACAATTAGGTATTACCACCATTATTGTTGAGCAAAATGCCGTGGCCGCACTAAGATTGGCAGATAGGGCACTAATCCTAGACACTGGAAAGCTGGTTTTTGATGGCACGGCGCAAGAGGTGCTTGACAATGAGGCGCTGAGACATCAATATTTAGCCATTTAATTAGAGACTTTTACATAACATATGAATAATCATCAAAAATCCACTTTTCATTCACTTGGCAATTTTTTAAACCCTGCCTTAGTCCTGCTAGGGTTAGGTTTAAGAAAATTACCCATTGAACAAAAATTGAATTTTGCTAATCATTCCTATTTATGCAAAGGTCTCAATTAATTTAACCATCACCAAATCACCTATTATGAAAACTTATCCAATTTTACAATCAGCCAAAACCCCGTTATGTAACCAGACTCAATACCAATCAATGTATGCAGATTCGATTAATGATGCCGATGTATTTTGGGCTAAGCAGGCTAAGCAGTTTTTAAGTTGGGATAAGGAGTGGCATCAAGTTTCAAAGGTGGATTATAGCCAAGGGCAGATTGAATGGTTTTTGGGTGCAAAGTTGAATGTTGCTTATAATTGTATTGATCGGCATTTACCGCAGCGTGCCAAGCAAGTGGCTATTATTTGGGAGGGTGACGAGCCTAATAATAGTCGGGAAATTACCTATCAGCAATTGCACGATGAGGTGGCTAAATTGGCCAATGGCTTGAAAAAACTGGGGATTAAGACAGGTGATCGCGTTTGTATTTATATGCCGATGATTGTAGAGGCTACTTATGCCATGCTGGCTTGTGCACGAATTGGTGCTATTCATTCTGTGGTATTTGCCGGATTTTCCCCTGAGGCGCTTAAAGAGCGTATTCTTGATTCGGAGTGTAAATTGGTGATTACCGCAGATGAGGGCTTGCGTGGCGGGCGCTCAACGCCACTTAAGGCGAATGTTGATCAGGCAATTAAGGACTGTGCTTGCGTTGAAGCAGTGATTGTGGTTGAAAATACCCGAGGTCAAGTGCATTGGGGTGATCGAGATATTTGGTATCACGATTTGGTGGCAAAGATGCCTAGTCAATGCCCTTGTGAGTCGTTTGATGCCGAAACCCCGTTGTTTATTCTTTATACCTCAGGCTCAACGGGCAAGCCAAAAGGGGTGTTGCATACCTCGGCTGGCTATTTACTTTATGCAGCCATGACGCATCAATATGCGTTTGACTATCAGCAGGGTGATGTGTATTGGTGTACGGCAGATGTTGGCTGGGTGACAGGGCATTCTTATATTGTATATGGTCCATTAGCAAATGGTGCAACTACGCTAATGTTTGAGGGCATTCCGACTTATCCAGATGCGTCACGTTTTTGGCAGGTTATTGACAAGCATCAAGTTAATATTTTTTACACGGCACCGACCGCTATTCGTGCGTTGATAGGTGCAGGGGATGAGTTTGTTGATAAAACCGATAGATCAAGTTTGCGTGTGTTGGGCACAGTCGGTGAACCGATTAATCCGGAAGCTTGGGAATGGTATTATCATAAGATTGGACGGGGCAAATGCCCAGTGGTAGATACTTGGTGGCAAACTGAGACGGGCGGGCATATGATTCTGCCTTTGCCGTATGCAACAGGGCTTAAACCAGGTTCTGCCGCCATGCCTTTTTTTGGGATTGAGCCACAAATTGTTAATGAGCAGGGACAGGTGTTGACTGGCGAGGCTGAAGGTATGTTGGTATTTGCCAAATCTTGGCCTGGGCAAATGCGCACACTCTACAATGACCATGAGCGTTTTATGGCAGCTTATTTTTTAGCATTTCCAGGTAAATATTTTGCCGGTGATGGGGTGAGACGTGACAAGGAGGGCTATTACTGGATTACTGGCAGGGTGGATGATGTGCTGAATATTTCAGGGCATCGACTGGGTACGGCAGAGATTGAATCGGCGCTGGTTTTGCATGAAAGTGTTGCCGAGGCAGCAGTTGTGGGCTATGCACATGAGATTAAAGGTCAGGCGATTTATGCTTATGTCTCAATTATGAACGGGGTTGAACCGACAGAGGCGCTGAAAATGGCATTGGTAAAATTGGTGCGTGCTGAGATTGGGGCAATTGCCACGGTGGACAAAATCCAGTTTGCCCCGAGTTTGCCAAAAACACGTTCTGGGAAAATTATGCGCAGAATTTTACGCAAAATTGCCAATAATGATTATGATGATTTGGGTGATACCTCTACGCTGGCAGAGCCGGAAGTGGTGCAAGCATTAATTCTTAATCGGATTGATTAAAAGTTGGTTTAAAAAACTATTTTCTGTGTGTTTTAATGCTCACTAAGGTGTTTTAGAGCTGGTATCAAATTCAGCCTCAACCTCACATTGATTATGATAGTCGCTTTGCATAGTTGAATCGAGTGAAACCACCTTGCCCAGTATTTTGCTTTCAAGATTAATTGCACTTTGAATGTTGTCACAATAATTATCAATTTCTTCGGCAGTGTAGGAGGCTAATGTTGCTACGCCAATGACAGGTATGATTAATCCGGTAATGGCAATGCCACTCACGGCTGATTTTAGGGCTTTAATACGGGCAATATTTTTAATAATATTTACTTTGTTTTGGGCTTTAAAAATGGTTTCTAAATATTGAATTTTGCTGGCGGATAAGTCGAGTTTTTGCTGGGTGAACTGTAGTGAGCCTTGAAGGATTTTGACCTCATCTCTGGCATCGCTTATTTGTGACATTTCGTTATCCAGTACGTAAGCTTTGCTGGTGGCTAATAATAATTTTTCGTTAGCGATGGTTAGTGCTGAGCGTGTTTGGATAAGTTGATTGTTTAATGCCTCTAAGGCGGCAATGTTGGATTTTTTGCTGTCTTTTAGGCGTCTCTTTGCCAGTTTGGAAAATTTGAGTTTGTATTCTTGCGTGATTTTGCTGAGATTTTGTTCAAACTTCATTGCTTTGTTGTTATAAAAAGCATAGGTGGCAATGAGTGCGAGTGTCAGAATAATAACGCCAAAAGGTTTTTTTCTCTTCATGATAATTTAAAAGATATCAGTTAATAGAATGTTTATTTTAACCACTTAGCAGCCTGTTTTGCATAATAAGTTAAAATGGCATCGCTGCCCGCACGCTTAAAACAAAGTAGCGTTTCTAGCACGACTTTTTTCTCATCAATCCAGCCATTCTGGCTAGCTGCTTTAATTTGCGCGTATTCGCCACTGACGTGATAAGCGAATGTAGGCATACCAAAAGTTTGCTTGATGCGATAAACAATGTCTAAATATGCCAATCCGGGTTTAATCATTAATATATCTGCGCCTTCGTCAATGTCCAAGCCAACTTCGCGAATGGCCTCATCCGTGTTGGCAGGATCCATTTGGTAGGTTTCTTTGCTTGAGGTGCCTAAATTGACCGCCGAGCCAACCGCATCCCTAAACGGGCCGTAATAACTTGAGGCATATTTGGCAGCGTAAGCCAAAATATTAGTATGGATAAAGCCATTTTCTTCCAAGGCTTCGCGAATGGCACCGATACGACCGTCCATCATATCTGACGGGGCAACAATGTCGCTGCCTGCTTGAGCGTGGGAGAGTGCTTGTTTGATTAGTACCTCGATGGTTTCGTCGTTCATCACATAGCCTTTTTCATCAGTTAAGCCGTCTTGCCCATGAGTGGTAAAAGGGTCAAGCGCAACATCAGTAATCACGGCTAATGCGGCAAAGTTTTGTTTGAGTGCGCGTACGGCGCGTTGTGCTAGTCCATCTTTATTAAAAGCCTCTTCAGCGTTTAATGATTTTTTTTCAATGGGTACTACTGGAAATAAGGCCACGGCGTGAATGCCTAAGGCTAATAATTCTGCTGCTTCTATTAAAAGCTGATCGATACTCAGGCGCTCAATACCAGGCATTGATGCAATCGTTTCACGTTTGTTATTACCCTCAATAATAAAGATGGGGAAGATTAAATCATCTGTTGTCAGGGTGTTTTCACGTATTAATTCACGGGTATGTGCGTGTTTTCTCATACGACGCGGTCTATGGGTTAAAATTGTCATCTTTAAAAATATTAGTCATTAATTTACTGGATTATACAACAATGAGCCAAACAAGCGAAACCTTAAATAATATGTCAAACGTCAAAGAGGCGTTTATTCAACCTTTTCCCAACTCTCACAAGATTTATGTCGAGGGTTCACGCGCTGATATACAAGTGCCCATGCGTGAAATTACCTTAACCGATAGCATTGGCGAGTTGGCTGAAAAAAATGACCCAATTTATGTCTATGACACTTCGGGTGTTTATACCGACCCTAAAGTGGCCGTTGATTTGCGCAAGGGCTTGGATAATATTCGTGATAATTGGATTAATGAAAGGGCAGATACAGAAAAATTAGCAACGATGAGTTCTACATTTTCAAATCAGCGCCTGGATAATGCTGAGTTGGATGCGTTGCGTTTTGAATTTTTAAAAACTCCAAGACGCGCTAAGCAGGGCAAAAATGTCACCCAAATGCATTACGCCAAACAAGGCATTATCACCCCAGAAATGGAATATATTGCCATTCGAGAAAATTGCAAATGGCAAGATTACAAAGACCAAATCGGACAGCACAAGGGCGAGAGTTTCGGTGCAGAGATTCCTAAGGTGATTACTGCTGAGTTTGTTCGTAGCGAAGTGGCTCGCGGTCGTGCGGTTATTCCGGTTAATATTAACCATCCAGAAACCGAGCCGATGATTATTGGGCGTAATTTTATGGTGAAAATTAATGGCAATATTGGCAATTCGGCACTAGGTTCAAGCATTGAAGAAGAGGTGGATAAAATGGTGTGGGGTATTCGCTGGGGTGCGGATACGATTATGGACCTTTCAACGGGCAAAAATATTCACGAAACGCGCGAATGGATTATTCGCAATTCGCCTGTTCCAATCGGCACAGTGCCAATTTATCAGGCACTAGAAAAAGTCAATGGCGTTGCCGAAGATTTAACCTGGGCAGTGTTTAGGGATACGTTAATTGAACAAGCCGAGCAGGGGGTGGATTATTTTACTATCCATGCTGGCGTGCGCTTACAACACGTGCCATTGACCATTGACCGTATTACTGGCATTGTCTCTCGCGGTGGCTCAATTATGGCTAAGTGGTGCTTGGCACATCATACAGAAAGCTTTATTTATACGCATTTTGAGGACATTTGCAAGATTATGAAGCAATATGATATTACCTTTTCGCTAGGGGATGGTTTGCGGCCGGGTTGTATTGCCGATGCTAATGATGCGGCACAATTTGGTGAGTTAGAAACGTTGGGTGAATTGACTAAAATCGCTTGGAAACACGATGTTCAAACTTTTATTGAAGGTCCGGGTCATGTGCCGATGCAGATGATTAAAGAAAATATGGACAAGCAACTTGAGGAATGTGGCGAAGCGCCGTTTTATACCTTGGGCCCATTAACAACAGATATTGCCCCAGGTTATGACCACATTACCTCAGCAATTGGTGCGGCGCAAATTGGCTGGTATGGTTGTGCAATGCTCTGTTACGTGACCCCAAAAGAGCATTTGGGCTTGCCAAATCAAGACGATGTTAAGGAAGGTATTATTGCTTATAAAATTGCCGCTCATGCGGCTGATTTGGCCAAGGGGCATCCAGGGGCACAAATTCGGGATAATGCGTTAAGCAAGGCGCGTTTTGAGTTTAGGTGGGAGGATCAATTTAACCTTGGATTAGACCCAGATACTGCGCGCAAATATCATGATGAAACCATGCCTAAGCAGGCGGCAAAAACCTCGCATTTTTGTTCAATGTGTGGACCTAAGTTTTGCTCAATGAAAATCACTCAAGAAATTAAAACCATGGACAAGGCAGAAATTGCCAAAATTAATGCCATTCAAGTCGAAATGGACAAAAAATCCGCTGAGTTTTTGCATAATGATAGTGAGATTTATATTCAGGAAGTTTAAGTTTTTGGCTTAAGTTAGTTTGTATGAAAAAAAACACGTTAGAAGGCAATATTCCTATTATTGCCACTTTGGCATTCAATACGATGATAGCATTGCTGTTATGGGTATTGATGGAAGGCAAGTCGTTTGCATTGATGTTGTTTATTGCCCATAGTATTGGGCTGTCGATTATGGGCAGTAACTTGCTGATTGTTCAGTCTCAATATTCGCAAAATATTACAAAAATAATTGTTCATAGTTTGCTAGGACTACTGTTTGGCGTGGCAATTGCTGCTATGGGCAGCCAATTGATATTTGCGGTAGTGTTGAGTATGTCGTTTGTTTATACGGGTTTGTTTTTTGCCGTGCTTGGTGTGCTGGTTGCTTGGCTGTATTTTAATCGCTTAGAAAATCAGGAAGAATTAGACAAAATCAGGCAAAAGCTCAGTGGCAGAGAAAGTCGATATTTACGCTGGATTAAGGCGGCTGATACTAAGGGTGTAGTATTTTTAATTAATGTTAAAGACATTAAATATTTTCAATCACAAGACAAATATACCCATATTTATACCCAGAACAAAACCTATTTGATTAATACCAGCATCAAACAATTGAGTATCCAATTAGACACGGATTATTTTTGGCTTGTTCACCGTAGTACCATTGTTAATCTGAATTTTATTAGCAAAGTATCTAAGGATGAGCAGGACAAATTAAGCGTGTATTTGGATGATGAGACGAGTCTGCCGATTAGTCGCAATCATCACAGTTTATTTAAAAAAATGTAGTGTAACGCAACACAATACTGGCGCTAGTTTGTGCGGGAAAATAGGTTTTATATTCGCTATTTGGGGCGCCACTAGTTTGTGAAAAACTGGTATTGAGTTGTAAGTTTTGGGTGAGGTCATAACGCCATTTGAGTATATTGAGTGCAGAATTATCCGCACTAAGGCGACGACTTAAGCTGACCTCGTGTTGAGCCATAATTTTACCCAATCGAAAAAATCGGTAGTATTGACGCAAGCCTTCAGGGCGCACCAAGGCTAAGCCGGCAGCACCCAAGGCTGGGTTGTTAAATTTTTCCCATGCTGACTGATCCATGCCGCGCTCATCATTAGATAACTCAATAATAACATTAAAATTATTATCACCAGTCCAATGCCATCCTAACATTGACCTTGTATAACGCTTGTCATCATCCGTGCGATCAGTGTTTATAATGCCGGTGGTCGGATTTAGGCGGGCAAGTGCAGTGCCTTTGCGGCTAAAAAATGAGGCATAAATTTTTGAATTGTTGTTGGCAATATATCTAAATCCAGCACCAAATCCTACTTTAACGCCTTGTTTTTTCTGTGCAATGATGGATATATCGGTGTCGTCATTTAGAGTATAGCCGAGCCTCATACCCTGAGATTTATAGCCGTAGCCACGCACAGCATCGCGCGCCCTGTCGTCATCGCCGGCATACAAATCCACAGAAATATCGTTATTTATATAGCGTATAGCAACGGCATTAATCCCCAATTTTTCGTTTAAATCATCATTATTATCGCTTGGATGATACGGGTCGGTGAGATTTAAAGGATTGGCATTGTAACCGAGTTGCCAGTTTTCAATAAACTTGCCCACTTGCAGACTTAAATTATCATCAATATCAACAATGTAAAACAGTGTTTGAAGTGTGCTTTTTGCTGTTTTGCTAGCGTATTTTAATTGGTATTCAAATCCAGAAATATCGCCATTGAGCGATAATACGCCATTGATTTTTTTCGCATCTGCCAAGCTAGATTTAACGAGTGGCGTTTGCCATAGCCCAGTTCTGTCTAATTGATAGCCGTGAATGATAATATTGCCCTCGTTTGCAACCTTGGTATAAGCCTTGCCAGCAAACAATGAGGCTAGTAGAAAAAGGAGAATAGAGGTACGCATTATCTAATAGTATGACGCATGCCTTTGCTGGTTAAAAAGCGCTTGGCAAGTTTCTTTTTTTGGATGGACATAAAGTGCATTACCGTTTTTTTGTACTGATTACTTGAAGTGTAGGTGATATTTTTGAGTAATTTATTGGCGATACTGTAGTGCATTTTTTTATACAATTTACCGCTAGTTAAATAGGCTTCTGCGCTGATTGGTCGGTAGTCGTCTTGGCTGATTAGCAAAATAATTTTATGATAGGTTGCGCTGGATTTATTGGCAATGAGTGCCAAGGTAATGGTCTTATCAGTTTGTTTGAGCATGCTGGCTGTGTAGTTTTTACTAAAACTCAAGCCAGCAAGATCGCCATACGATGCCTGGCCTAATAATCGCTGAATTGGGGTAATTCGCACTGCTCGGCTACTGTGTTTAGGCGCGACAAACATCCCCTTGTTGCTGAGTAAAATGCGATTGCCCTTATCTGCCCCATCTAGAACGCTTACCAAGCTTTGCCCATCTTGATGATAAACAGTGTAGTGCCTGATTTTTTTTAGCTTATCTTTTTTATAATCTTCAATTTTAATATCCAGTTGTGCGTAAGTATAAGGCGAGCGAAATTTGTCAATTTTGGACAATAACTCAGCAGGACTTATTTGCGCTATAGCAGCACTTGAAAATAATAATAAAGCAATAAATTTAAACATGATTAAGTTGTACCACCACTGGTTTTTTTAGAATATTGTTAATGGGCAAATAGGAGGACACCATGCCCAATATGCTCATCATTAATAACACCCACAAGCCCATAAAAAATGTTGGTAATATTAATAACGGATACTCAGTTGAGCGCCCTGGCGGTGGTGGCATTATAATCCCTGCCTGATTAATAATAAATGATAATACAAAACCCAGTACTATACCCAATACTGCTCCCGTAAAACCAATAATCAAGCCTTCAAAAACAAAGTTAAGTCGCAATTGCCATTTTTTAATGCCGAAGGCGCGCAAGGTGCCGATTTCTGGCACTCGTTCATTCACCGTCGTGGCCAGCACATTGGACACTGATAATAAAGCCACTGCCATAATAATCACACCCATTATCGTAAAGATGCTGTAATAAATAGTCTCCACCGCCTTAAAATACGGCTTGATTTCATACCAAGGTCGCACTGTCAGTTTGCTATTTTTTAATAAATTTTCCACCTTCGGTAAATTGACCTCAGTAGCCTCAATATCACGTAATTGCACCACAATATTACTCACTTTATCGGTCAATAAAAGCGTTTGTGCCAATTTAATCGGCACCTTGATTGAGAGTTGATTGGTGATTGGAATGCCGGTGTCATAAGTGCCAGTTACTTTAGCATCAATCGCATTAATACCACCCTCAACCGTGTTGGCGAGTAGTACCACGTTATCACCTACTTTGGCACTCAGTTTGCCTGCCAAACCTTTGGCTAGAATGACTTGATAGGGGTTTTTGTCGGTGTCATTAAACATCCCGCCTGTCACAAACGAGCCAGAAGAGTTGCCTTGGTGCAAGCGTTTTTCTTTGAGACTTTGAATGCCTGAAGCGCGAAAAACAGTGCTTAAATCTTCGTCCTTTGAAATAATACCGGTGAATAATAATCGTTTCATAGCACGGCGAACAGGGGGCATATTTTCTAAATCAGCCACTGTCTTATCGGCCAATTTGGTGTTAATGCCAAGAGCGAGCAACTCTATTTCGTGCTGATCAATCGTGCGTTTATCGACGATTTGCATATTGCCTGTACCGCCCTGAACGATGACTCGGGTCAACCCCCAAAAAGTGAAATTAATATACCCATGTGCTATGATAATAAACATAGAGACAATGGTCAGTGTCCAAATGGCCACCATAGAGCGGCGTTTGTTGCGCACCACATTTCGCCAGGCGAGGTTAAACCATTTATTCATGCTCAATCTCCCCATCTAGCAATTTGATAATAGTATTAACTTTGCCCAATAGGCGCTCATCATGCGTAGAAAACAAAAATGCCGTATTGAATTTTTGATTAAGAGATTGCATTAATTCAATCAAGTGAAAGGTGTTTTTTGAATCAAGATTTGCCGTAGGTTCGTCAGCAAGAATTAGCTTGGATTGACCCATCAACGCGCGCGCCACAGACACTCTTTGCTGTTGCCCACCTGATAATTGGCCAGGAAAAGCAGACATTTTATCATTAAGCCCGACTTGGGTTAAAAAATAGGCTGCTTGCTGCTTGCGTTCTTTTGCATTGGGAATGCTTAATAATGCTGACATTTCAACATTTTCCAAGGCGGTTAGCACCGGCAGCAAATTAAAATTTTGAAAAATAAAACCCAAATCAAAGGCGCGCAAATGGTTGATTTGGGCTTCGTTGTCGGCATTAATTAACGCGCCATCAAAATGATACTTGCCACTGTTAGCACTATCCAGCAGCCCAATAATATTTAATAGTGTACTTTTACCAGAGCCACTAGGACCAGAAACTGCTGTAAAAGCCCCCGCCTCAATGTCTAAACTAAGTGCTTTTAATGCGTGGACTTTGTGCTTGCCTGAGCCAAATATTTTGTTAATATTGCTAAGTTTAATCAGCATAATACCCCATCACGTCAAATGCAATTGTTGCCCCTGAGGCAGGCAGTTCAAACTGTGCTTGAGAAAAATCAGGCGCTGAAAATGACTTTCTAGCATCATTAGAAAACCCGTAAGGCTCAAGTGGTATGCCTAATAAAAAGACTTTATTTAAGCTCTTGTTGTTGTCCTCATCTTGAAAAGCAGCCACCGCATAAATCCCTGCTGGGGCTGATACAGTAAAGGATATTGAGCCTAATTTTGCAGGTATGACAACGCCGGCGACTTGTTTGCCCGTTGCTTTGTCCATTACCAAAGTGCCTTTGCCATCCGGAAACTGTGCAGCGTTATCCGCGGCAAACATCACAATGCGAATATTGCCTTTATTGCTTTGAATGTTGTCCACGGTAATGTTTAAATCTGCTGCGAATACAGACGACGCAAACAGTGCTGATAATACAATTATTTTTCTCATTTTTTTTGCCTTTTTTGATTATAATTAGCAACCATCATAATCAATTTTTTAATAATAAGGTCAAAAAAAGATAAAACGGGTTTTTTTCGACTTGACAGGTCAATAAAAGCGACGAATGGTTGGTTAGTTTAATAATAAATCAATTTGCTCAATCAGCCTAGTGGTCGCCCCTTGCTGGGACTTAAAGTATTGATGGGCGTTTTTGCCCAATGTTGTTCTTTGCACATCATCTGTTAGCAATTCAGAGATTTTAGCCATCAATTCATCGGCATTTTGCACTTGAATGGCACCATTTTGGGCTAATAATTGTGTCGATATTTCTGCAAAATTAAACACATTTTGGGCAAATAAAATTGGCTTAGACAATGCTGCTGGTTCAAGCATATTATGCCCGCCAGTTTCAATCAAACTGCCCCCCATAAACACCACATCAGCCACCTCAAAATACGACATCATTTCGCCCATAGAGTCACCCAACAACATCTCAAAACCGTCGCAAGATACAGTATTAGAGCGTTTTGTTATGTTGATGTGGTGTTTTTTTGCCAATTTATATACTTCATCAAAACGTTCAGGGTGGCGTGGCACGATAATAAGCAGTGCCGATGTTGGCTGGTAAGCGCGGATAATTTGCACCTCTTCGCCTTTGTGGGTACTGGCAAATAGCACCACTTTTCGATTGCCACAGAGGTTTTTTAAGTGCTTAGAGGTCTGCTGATTGGGTACTGGATTAAGGTCAAATTTAATATTGCCTGCTACGATTACTTTGGTGTTATCAATGCCTAATTGCATAAAACGATTGGCAGATGATTGATTTTGGGCAGCAATTAGGCTGAATTTATTCAGCGTTTGTTGGCTGAGTTTAGGGGCAAATTGTTGGTATTTTTTTAGCGAACGGGGTGAGAGTCTGGCATTTATTAGCATACTAGGCAACTGGTTTTTGTTGAGTGCGTTAATTAAATTTGGCCAGATCTCTGTTTCTAATAAAATGCAAATTTTAGGTTTGATTTTTTTAATATAACGATTAACAATCCACGGCAAATCAAAGGGAAAATAATAATGCAATACTCGGTTTTGATAAGTCTCTTTGATGGCTTGCGAGCCAGTTGGTGTCGTGCTGGTGATTAAAATTTGATACTGGGGATATGCCTCAATGAGTCGGTCAATCAACACATTAGCAGCTCGAAATTCACCCACTGATACACAATGTACCCAAATAATAGGGCATGATGTGACATCAACAAAGCCCAGTCGTTCACCAATTCTACGTCGATAGGTAGGTGTTGATAGCCCTTTTAGCACTAAGCGCAGTAGCATGATTGGTAATAATAAAGTACTAATTAGGTTGTATAGCGTTTGATTCATTGATGGATGGTATAATTTTGCTCATTGTATTTTAATGATTTTTGTATGAAA
>JAJRPY010000038.1 GCA_024280535.1 Gammaproteobacteria bacterium
CAAAATATTAACTTCTACAAGATTTTGAGCGGTTTTTAACAGTAGTCTGCATTCTGGGCTTAGGTGAATTAAATGCAAGGTTTTGCCCGCGCGTTTGTAGCGATCGGCTAATTTATCAATGGTCTGAATGGCAGAATGATCCATCACTTGTGAATTGGCAAAATCAACATAGACGTTTTCAGGGTCTTCATGTGGGGTGAATAGTGCCTGAAAATTATGCACATTGGCAAAAAATAATGCACCGTTGAGTTGGTAGGTTTTAATATTGCTTTGCGTATCTAAGGTTTTTTGGGCGTGAATTTGTTTGGCATGCTGCCAGGCAAAAACGATGGCACTCATCAATACGCCAACAATCACCGCAATGGCCAAATCGTAAAATACAGTAATAACCGCAACAGAAATACCGACAAAACTATCGGCTATCGGCACCCGAGAAATCAATCTAAAACTACACCATTCAAAGGTGCCGATAACGACAATAAACATCACGCCGACTAATACGGCAATGGGAATTTGCTCAATTTGCTCACTGAATAATAAGATAAAACTGAGTAAAAATGCGCCTGCCACAAAGCCAGATAGCCGTCCACGACCGCCAGATTTAATATTAATGATACTTTGTCCAACCATTGCACAGCCACCCATGCCGCCAAAAAATCCAGTTACCGTGTTGGCAACGCCTTGGGCAATGGATTCTTTATTTGGCTTGCCGACGGTATCGGTGAGTTCGTCCACTAAATTTAGGGTAAGTAGGCTTTCAATCAGGCCGATGAGTGCCAAGATAATACTATAAGGCAAAATAATGTATAAAGTTTCAAGTGTGAAAGGCACGTTAGGAATGGCAAAACTGGGTAAATTTCCAGAGATAGAAGCCATATCCCCAACCGTTTTGGTATCTAAATGAAAGAAAATAGCAATAGCAGAGCCGACTACAATGGCAACCAATGTGGATGGGATGGCAGTCGTTAGTTTGGGTAAATAATGAATAATTGCCATGGTTAATAAAATCAAACCGCCCATAACCAGTAAGCCATCATTGTTAATCCAGCTACCATCTGCGGTTTTAAAATGCCCGAGTTGTGCCAAAAAAATCACCATAGCTAGCCCATTAACAAAGCCCAAAAATACCGGATGCGGCACCAGACGAATAAATTTACCAAGTTTAAACAGACCAAACGCCACTTGCAAAACCCCCATTAACACAACGGTTGCAAATAGATAATCCACACCATGCTCAACCACCAGCGCCACCATAACTACCGCTAGCGCTCCAGTAGCACCCGAAATCATACCTGGGCGACCACCCAGCACGGAGGTAATCATCCCCACCATAAAAGCAGCATACAAACCTACCAGCGGGTGAACCTGTGCAACCAAGGCAAAGGCTACCGCCTCAGGCACCAAGGCAAGTGCCACGGTTAATCCAGATAAAAAATCATTTTTAGCATTGCTTGGGGTGCATTTATTAATCAGTGAAGACATACAATCCTTATTTATTGGGGGTTTGGGTGCGATTAGTTTTTTAAAAATTCTCTAAATGTATTCATTTTTTTCGTTGTCGCGGGTATTACAGGTATCGATGAATGCACATCAGCATTTTGCGCACGGTGACGCATGACATGATCCATAATGGTGATGGCCAGCATTGCCTCAGCAATCGGCGTGGCGCGAATACCCACGCAAGGGTCATGGCGACCTTTGGTAATTACCTCAATCGGCTTGCCTTGTTTATCAATGCTTTGAATAGGAAGGCGCAAACTTGAAGTCGGCTTTAAGGCAATAGACACCAAAATATCTTGACCAGAACTAATACCGCCCAATGTACCGCCAGCGTGATTAGATTTAAAGCCATCAGGGGTAATCACATCACGATGCTCACTGCCTTTTTGGGTAATTGAATCAAACCCAGCGCCAATTTCAACACCTTTAACCGCATTAATACTCATCATTGCATGCGCAATATCTGCCTCTAATCTATCAAAAATTGGCTCCCCAAGCCCTACTGGCATACGAGTAGCAACCACATTAACGCGTGCCCCAATTGAATCGCCAGATTTTCTCAACGCATCCATATAATCTTCTAATTCGGTAATTTTTTGTGAATCAGGGCAGAAAAACGGATTGTTATGCACCTCGTCCCAATCAAAATTATCAAAAGCAATCGGCCCAAGTTGCGCTAAATAGCCCTTAATTTCTATGCCAAATGCTTGGTGTAAATATTTTTTTGCAATACCACCACAAGCAACGCGCATAGCTGTTTCTCTAGCAGAAGACCGTCCGCCCCCACGATAATCCCTAAATCCATATTTTTGCTCATAAGTATAATCCGCATGACCCGGACGAAAAGTATTGGCAATATTGCCATAGTCCTTCGAGCGTTGATCGGTATTTTGAATAATCAGCGCAATAGGTGTGCCAGTGGTTTTACCCTCAAAAGTACCCGATAAAATACGCACTAAATCTTCTTCACGGCGCTGAGTTGTATGGCGCGAAGTGCCAGGTTTTCTAAGGTCTAAATTGCCTTGAAGATCTGCCTCACAAAGCGCCATACCCGGCGGACAGCCATCAACAATACCTACAAGCGCCTCACCATGAGACTCACCCGCAGTGGTCACAGTAAATAATTTTCCAAAAGAATTGCCAGACATGTCACTAACCTAAGTATTTAATATGGGCTTGATTATACCTAGATGGCTTGTTGTTTCGCTGGTTTGTTGGTTTGTTGGTCACCTTTAAAGTGCCAATATAACCAACTTACTGATAGCAAAGAGGCGATTAAATGTATTTGTTGGGGTTTAATTCTATTTTGGTGCTTAAAATTTTGGTGCCCTCGACGCGATTTGAACGCATGACCTGCCGCTTAGGAGGCGGCCGCTCTATCCAGCTGAGCTACGAAGGCGATGTTGATAATATTATATCGTTTTGCTGGGATGGTGTTTGAGTTTAAATGGTTAATAAATTGTGCTGGCTGATTAATTGACATGCCAGTTTGATGAAAAAAAGAGTAGAATATGCGTTTTGTAAATTATAAAAATGGAGTGATTAGATGAAACTAAAAACAATATTATTAACCTCAATATTACTCGCCAGTCAATCGGCAATATCGGGCAGTTATTCAGACACTGCCAAAATTACTTCTGTAGATAAAATTTACCGAACGCACACCATTCGCGAACCTTACCAAGATTGTTATATTAAAGAGTTTTATCAAGCCGATGGCGATGGTTCTATGACCAATGAATTGGTCGGCGGATGGTTTGGTGGCATCATTGGCAATCAATTTGGTGGCGGGGA
>JAJRPY010000039.1 GCA_024280535.1 Gammaproteobacteria bacterium
ATCAAGCTTGGTACAAATGAGCCATTTAGCCATTGATGAAAACTTTAGCCCTACGATCAACGATTTGGGGCAATGCTCAGACCCAGCTTACTATGCTGCAGGAAACCTTATTCAGTTAGGCAATGAAGAAGGCAGAAACAAAATCTTTTACGCAAAAGGTAATGCGCCTCAAGCCGTCAATGTGTCGGGGCTTTGCTGGGATCATGGACGTGATATTGCAAAAAACATTCTTAAAAGTTTATAAATAAAAAAATGATATTAGCCCCCTTTCTTGTTTTAGGGCTTTTTATTTAAAGCTGGCATACAAATTGCTTGGCTATGTTTGACACTAAACATAGCAATGGAGCTAGGCGTGCCTTTACAAGATTCAAATAAATTCAATATTTTTGCTCTAAGCAAAGCCAATATAAGAACCCTACACATTACTTGGTTCGCATTTTTCATGACATTCGTTGTCTGGCTAGGGCTGGGGCCGTTGATGCCCTTCATAAAAGAAGCATTGTTACTGACCGATCAACAAGCAAAAGTATTGCTTATTCTTAATGTTGCGATGACGATTCCATCGCGCATTATTGTCGGAATGTTGGTTGATAAGTTTGGGCCACGTATTTTATTCAGCTCTATTTTGGTGCTTGGTGGTTTGATTAGCATCGCCTTTGCATGGGCAGGCAGTTATGAAAGCCTCGCTATATTACGATTCTTATCGGGCTTTATTGGCGCAGGCTTTGTGGTTGGAATCCGTATGATTGGTGAGTGGTTTCCTGCCAAACAAACAGGGCTCGCTCAAGGTATTTATGGAGGCTGGGGTAATTTTGGCTCGGCAGGTGCTGCCGTTTCGCTACCGTTTATTGCAGCTGCAATGGGTGGCGATGATGGCTGGCGTTATGCCATCACCTTCGCTAGTGTTGCAGCGATTGCTTATGGTGCGTTTTATTACACGGTTGCACGCAATACACCCAGAGGTTCAACTTATTTTAAACCGGCCAAAACGGGCGCAATGGAAGTTACCAGTGGTAAAGACTTAGTGCTTTATATGCTGATGAACATTCCATTGTTTTTGGCTTTGGGGTTATTAGCGTGGAAATTATCTCCGCTTAATATGGGTTTAATTAGTGCCTCGACCGCAATTATTATCTATATCGCGCTAGCACTTATTTACGCCGTTCAAGCTTGGAAAATATGGCAAGTCAATTCGCACGTATTGAAAGAAGCCGTGCCTGCCATGCAACAATACAAATTCAAACAAGTCGCTATTTTAAACTGGGCATATTTTGTAACCTTCGGCACAGAGCTTGCCGTTGTTTCGGTGCTGGCGCTGTTTTATGTGGAATGGTTTGATATTCCGAAAGTTAGCGCCGCGTTGTTGGCGGGTGTTTATCCTTTCATTAATTTATTTGCACGCCCTGGTGGTGGTTGGATTAGCGATATTATTGGTCGTAAGCGTACCTTGATCATTGCTTTTGCAGGTATTACCGCAAGCTTTTTAATATTAGGTACGGTAGATAAAAGCTGGCCAATTTGGATGGTGGTTGGCATGACGATAATCGGCGGTATATTTTCAAAAGCAGGTTCTGGCGCGGTATATGCAATGGTGCCATTAATTCAACGCCGCATGACAGGGCAAATTGCTGGCATGACAGGCGCATTTGGTAATGTCGGTGCTGTGCTGTTTTTGACGGTGAATTCATTAATCAGCTATGATCAATTCTTTTTGTTCATTGGTATCGTGTCGGTAGTTGTTGTTGGTTTAATTTTGATCTTTTTGGAAGAACCCAAAGGACAGATTGCAGAAACATTGCCAGATGGCACTGTGCAGATGATTGATGTGAAGTAATCGCTGTAAATATTAATGTCCATCCCTCTGCTTTTCTAAAGGCTAATAAAATAATCAATTCCCTTTTGTAAGCAGAGATTTGGGATGTAGTTCTTGTTGAAGGATATTTTCAGAAAACATTTTATTTGCAAATGATTTAATATCTGCGCTAGTTAATTCTTCAATTATTTTGGGTAATTCAAATACCTTCTTTAATGGAATATTTCTTCTATTGCTTTCCTCCATTGCCATTAACCAAAACCCATTTTGTTTCATTGCACTTTCAACTCTCATAGATAATATTTTTTTTGCAGTACTTAGTTCTGCGCTTGTTATTGGCTCATTTTTCAAATCAAGAATTATTGAGTAAACTTCGTTTATAAGTACTTTTGCTTTTTTAGGATCGCATGAAAAAGAAATATTTACGGTAGAATTATTTTTAATTACTTTAGAAAGAGTGGCGCTCACTTTTACGTGGTAGCTACCTGATTTATCTTCCCTTATCTTTTTTCTTAGTTTGATGTCAATAATATTATTCAATAGATTGAGAGTGATATTATTTTTTATATTATGTGGGGTGTTGCTTTTATAGCTGAGGACTACATGTGAGATATTTTCATTATTGTAATACCTAATAAATTTTTGTTTGCCTTTTACTAAATTGATACTTCTATCAATATAAGTTTCATTCCTTTCTACAGAGGGCAAGTTACCGATATAGGTAGTAATTAGCTTTTCAAGCTTTAGTTTATCCACGTCACCGACTATAAAAAATGTGAAATTATTTAAATCTCCAAATCGTTCTTTAAATATTTCTAAGATTCTACTTGGGTTAAGTTTATTAATACTTTTCTTTGTATCATAAAAGGCCACCCCCCCTGTTTTATGCCGATTTGGGTTAAAAATCTTGCCCAAATCGGCATAAAACAGGGGAGGTGGCCTAGTAAAAAAGGGGGGGTTAAGCCCACTGCTGTCCCATAGTTTTTTAAAATAAAGAAAGCCTGAAGCTCACTTGATATAATGTTTGTACCACCAAGCACTATATATAAGGAGTTCAGGCTTTGGCACATAATAACACC
>JAJRPY010000040.1 GCA_024280535.1 Gammaproteobacteria bacterium
ATCCATTTGTAAAAAATGTGCCAGTTCAATTCAGGCTTTTCTCCACACAAATGTTAGGCGGCTCCTACACTCTCGATAAACCGACTGTGGAATAATGCCCAGCAATGATAATCACGAAAATAGAGCCACAGACAAGCCGACAATTACGTATATCTACAAAAGATGGCCGGATGGGCTTGTTTAATGTGTCGCCTTATTTAAACTCGGAAGCGTTTGCAGAATTAAAAGATAATGATAATTTTATAAAAATCCAAAATGGAAAATACTTTATTGAATGGGATTGTGGGGCAGACTTATCAGTAGATACCATTGAATTTGAGTGGTAGCTTGTTGAATAAATCATTTTTTGGAATTTAAGCGTTAAAAAAGAGAAATGAAATAAGATAAACGCCGAAAAAAACACCAAAATACAAGGTTTTTTGAATAAATATTGCTTGCTTGTTGCCCGTGTGCAAGTTTGTATGACCGCTTATAGGGGTAAAAGATTATAATACGCATAATGAATTAAAAGGATGTCTGGCAGGGCAAATAATTTACACTAATGCCCTTATCTCAAATAAATAATGAATATTAAAACAAACTATCAAGTAACACAAAATGAATTAACGGGCAAAGTTGTGTTGGTCACGGGGGCTAATCGGGGCTTTGGGCGGGCTATGACGCTAGATTTGGCCAAGGCGGGGGCGACTGTAATTATGCTTGGGCGTGATTTGGGCTCGTTAGAAGAGACGTATGATGAGGTGGTGGATTTGGGCTATCAAGAGCCTATGCTTTATCCGTTTGATTTAGAAGGAGCAGGGCCTGAGCATTATGAGCAATTGCAGGCGGGTGTGTTGCAGACTTTTGGGCAGTTGGATGGGTTAATTCATAATGCGGGTGTTATTGGCACGATGATGTCGATTGAGCAATACGACCTTAAACTGTGGTATTCGACGATGCAAATTAATGTCAATGCTGCTTTTATGCTGACGCAGTTTTTAATGCCTGTTTTGAATAAGTCTGCTGATGCGCGTATATTATTTTTGTCATCTTCGGTGGGGCGTAAGGCTCGTGCTTATTGGGGGGCGTATGGTGTTAGTAAATTTGCTATTGAGGGGTTAAGCAAGACCTTGTCCGAAGAGTTGGAAAAAACCAATATTCGGGTTAATTCGCTAGACCCGGGCAAAATGAAAACTGAAATGAGGCGTAAGGCATACCCTGCTGAAAATTCGGATAAAATTCCACTTCCTGAAAGTAAAAGCCCTGTGATTGTGTATTTAATGAGCCAAGCGAGCAAGGATTTGAACGGTGAACAGCTTACCTTATCCGACGCTTGATTAGTCTAACAATCAGCAGTACGACATAAATCACAAGACCAGCCATACCAAGCACAAAAGCAAATGCGCCAATTGGTGTCCATAGGGTTTCGTGCAATCGACCTTGTGCATCTATGTATATTGGATAAAACGTTTTTTGAATGAATATGGCAACAGCGGACAATAGCAGAAAAGATACAGAAAATCTTAATAGTGTGCTGCTAAAAAGTTTTTTCATGCGATTGTTAGCGTTGTAAATCGCTGGTTAAATGCGGGTGAATGCTTTTTAAAATTTCTTTAAAGACTTTTTCATTGCCGGCTACCACGTTGCCCGTTTCTAAAAATTTATCTCGTCCTGAGAAGTCACCGATAAAACCACCTGCCTCTTTAACCAATAGGGCGCCGGCGGCAATATCCCAAATATTCAGCTCAATTTCCCAAAATCCGTCTAGTCTGCCGGCCGCTAAATACGCCAAATCTAATGCGGCAGAACCGGCGCGACGAATGCCTGCTACTTTGGGGTGGATGGCTTTAAACATAGCAAGATAGGCGTCTAAGTGCTGGGGGGATTTGAATGGGAAGCCGGTGCCGATTAGTGCATGTTCAAAACCATTGGTATGCGTAGCGCGAATCCTTTGTTCGTTTAAATAAGCGCCTTCGCCCTTAGATGCGGTAAATAATTCTTCTTTAAAAGGGTCATAAACCACTGCATGAGTGGCTTCGTTGTTGTCGTATAGGGCAATAGACACGGCGTATTGTGGAAAGCCGTGCAGATAGTTGGTGGTGCCATCAAGTGGGTCAAGAATCCAGACAAAGCGCTGGTTTGTGCCGATTGTTTCCCCTGTTTCTTCGCCTAAGATTGAATGATCAGGGAAGGCGTATTTTAACTCGTTTATAATAGCCTCTTCGGCAGCTTTATCGACTTCGGAGACGAAATCATTGGCAGCTTTATTTTCAATCGTTAATAAATCAATCTGGTTGTGGTATCTTAGGATGATGTCACCCGCTTTTCTGGCGGCTTTAACGGCAATATTAAGCGTAGGATTCATAACAAATAGGACAAATGACAAAAGAAACAGATTATACCTTTGATGGCGTGCGAGTGGTTATGGTTAATACCACCGAGCCTGGTAATATTGGTGCGGCAGCGCGAGCGATGAAAAATATGAATTTATCAAGACTGTATTTGGTTAATCCAGCGGGCTATCCATCAGCTATAGCAACTGCTAGAGCGAGTGGGGCAGATGATTTATTGGCTAATGCCGTGGTTTGTGATACCTTGGCAGAATCTTTGGCGGGTGTTCATTTGGTGATTGGTGCCAGTGCTCGCCAGCGTCATATCAAATGGCGGCAAATGGATGTGCTGGCTGCTTGTGGCGAAATTCAGCAAGCCACTGCCGTTAATCATCAACAAGTGGCAGTGGTGTTTGGTACTGAAAATTCTGGCTTGAGCAATGAAGAATTGGATTTGTGCCAAATACTGATGACCATTCCAGGCAATCCAGATTATTTTTCCTTAAATGTTGCCTCGGCTATCCAGGTATTTGCTTATCAACATTACGTTTATAACACAACCACAGCGTTTAAACAAAGCACCAATGAGATTGCCAGTTATGTTGAATTAGAGGGTTTTTACGCGCATCTTGCCCAAGTGCTTGAGCATATTAATTACTTTGAGGAAAAACGTCCTAAGGAATTGCTTATGCGCCGTTTGAGGCGTTTTTTTGGACGTGCTGAGCCTGAAAAAGAAGAGTTGGCTATTTTGAGGGGAATTTTAAGAAATATCAAACCCTTTGAAAAAAAATAACAATCATTAATCATAAAAAAACCCGCAAATTGCGGGTTTTTAGGCTGGATTAAAACTTGATGTTAGTTAATCAATTTATTCATACGTTTAACAAATTCAGCTGGGTTTTTCAACTGTCCGCCCTCGCTCAGCACAGCTTGATCGAATAAAATATTCACCAAATCTTCATCCACTTTGGTTTTTAATTTTTTAACCAATGGGTGCTTTGGATTAATTTCAAGAATTGGCTTGGTTTCAGGTACGTCTTGCCCCAAAGATGCCATAATTCTTTCCATATTGCCGCCCATTTCATTTTCATCAGCAACCAGACAAGAAGGCGATTCACTAAGGCGATTAGAAATCTTAACCTCTTTAACTTGACTATCAAGAATTTTTTGCATTTCTTCTAGTGCCTTTTTAAAACTTTTGGCAGTTTTTTCTTTTGCTTGCTTTTCTTTTTCAGAGTCTAAATTGTCCAAATCACCCTTGGCAATGGATTTTAATGGATGCCCCTCAAACTCACCAAAGTTACCAACCATCCATTCATCAACCCGATCAGATAGCAACAACACCTCAATATCTTTTTTGTTAAATACCTCTAAATGCGGCGATCCTTTGGCAGATTCGTAACTGTCGGCAGTGATGTAATAAATGGCTTTTTGGTCTTTTTGCATGTTGCTAACATAGCATTCTAGCGTGGCAGTTTGCGTAGCATCGGTGCTTTTGTTGGTGGCAAAGCGTAATAATTTGGCAATTTTGTCTTTGTTGGCAGCATCTTCAACCACGCCTTCTTTCATTACCATGCCAAATTCTTGCCAAAAAGTGGCGTATTTTTCTGGCTTGTTTTTAGACATTTTATCCAGTTCTTTGAGGATTCGGCTAACCGAGGCTTTGCGGATGGTGTCAACTACTTTATTGCCTTGTAAAATTTCTCTGGACACGTTTAAAGATAAATCAGCCGTATCAATCACACCTTTAATAAAGCGCAAATACATTGGCATTAATTCTTCATTATCTTCCATGATGAATACACGTTTGGCGTAGAGTTTGATGCCACCTTTGCGTTTTGGCTCCCACATATCAAATGGTGCTTTAGCAGGAATAAAGAGTAATGAAGTGTAATCAAGCTTGCCTTCAACGCGATTATGCAATTGTGCTAAGGGTGCTTCAAAATCAAAGGTTAATGATTTGTAAAATTCATCATAATCTGCCTGTTTGAGTTCTTTTTTATCTTGCATCCAAAATGCGGTGGCCTTGTTGACCATCTCGTATTCAACCGTGTCTGAATCTTCTTCTGCTGGTTTGATCATCATAATGGGTACGGTGATGTGGTCTGAATATTTTGAGATAATGCCTTTTAAGCGATAATCATCCAAAAATTCTTTTTCCTCTTTTTTGATGTGTAGGGTAATTTTGGTACCAAAATCTTCTATTGTTTTGTTTTCAAGTGAATATTCACCTTCTCCCTTGGAAGTCCAAATTGTGCCGTTGGCTTTGTCGTCACCGGCTTTTCTAGTGCTTAGTACGACTTCGTCAGCAACAATGAAGGATGCGTAAAAACCCACGCCAAATTGACCAATTAGGTTGGAATCTTCGGCTTGTTTTTTGTCCAAACCTTGTAGGAATTTTTTAGTGCCAGAATTGGCAATGGTGCCGATATTTTCCATCACTTCGGTTTGGGTCATGCCGATGCCGTTATCGGTAATGGTAATGGTGCCGGCATCTTTATCAACTTCGATGAATATTTGAAGTGCTTCTTTGCCTTCGATGAGTGCGTCATTTGAAAGGGATTCAAATTTAAGTTTATCAACGGCGTCTGATGCGTTTGAGACCAATTCACGTAGGAAAATCTCTTTATTGGAATATAAGGAATGAATCATCAAATGTAATAATTGAGAGACTTCTGTTTGGAATGAATGGGTTTGTTTTGTAGTCATTGCTGGTTACCTTTAATATGCGTAAAATGAGTTGATATGGTCAAACTGAGAAAAATCAAGTGAAAAAACAAATAATTGATTTTATTGCGTATTTAGCAGTTGAGCGACACTACGCCCTTAATACCCAGCAGGCTTACCAACGTGATTTACAGCAATTGATTATTTTTTTAAAAACGCAACAAATATCCGATTGGTCGCAGATCACTTCTGAGGTGCTACATTTATTTATTATGCAATTACGCCATAAAAATCTTTGCTCGCGCAGTATTCGCCGATATTTGTCTTCGGTGCGTGGTTTGTTGGCTTATTTGGTTAATCAAGGGCAACTTGAGTATAATTGTGCCGTGCAATTGTCCACGCCAAAAATAGCCAAAAATTTGCCAGAAACGCTTAATTATGAGCAGTTGTTGCAATTATTAAAGCCGCAAGGAAGCACATGGTTTGAGCGTCGCGATGTGGCTATTATTGAGGTGATTTATTCGTGTGGCTTGCGTGTGTCTGAGTTGGTTAATTTGGATGTGGCAGATGTTGATTTGACGCAAGGTTTTTTAATGATAATGGGTAAGGGCGGGAAAACGCGCCATACGCCTCTTGGAAAATTAGCACAAGAGGCGATTCGTCAGTATATTTTGGGGCAGCAATCAATCCCATTATTTGTGAATAAAAACGGTGCAAGAATTGGGGTGAGGTCGGTGCAAACTATGATTAAAAAACGTGCTTTAACTGCAGGCATTAAAGTAAATGTTTATCCGCATATGTTGCGCCATGCGGCAGCGACTCATTTTTTGCAATCCAGCCATGATTTGCGTTCTACCCAAGAATTTTTAGGTCATGAAAGTATTAAATCGACACAGGTTTATACCCATCTTGATTTTCTTGAATTGTCTAAAGTTTATGATAAGTGCCATCCAAGGGCAAAAAAATCATGAAGGTTAATACTCGATTGGCTGCTAATATTTTGCACAACGGTGGCATTGTGAGTTTGCCGACGGATACGGTTCAAGGCTTGAGTTGCCTGCCTTTTTCTAATGCCTTGCAACGCCTTATTGAGCTTAAACGTCGAGCCTGTCATAAAGGGCTAATCCTTATTTCGAATGATCGCAAACAGTTTGAAGCATTTGTTGAAAATCCGCAACTACTGGCTAAAATTCAAGTAGGCACCGAACCCACAACTTATTTACTCAAGGCGGCATTAAATATCCCGCCGTTGTTGCAGGGCAATATGGATACTATTGCCATTAGATTGACTAATAATCCATTAATCGCTGACTTGTGTGGTTCGACAAATAGTGCGCTTGTTTCTACCAGTGCCAATATTTCGGGTTTGCCTGTGGCACAAACTAATTTAAAACTACGCGTTTATTTTAACAACCAATTAGACTTTATAATAAGCCCAAACACGCGTAAAAAAACACCATCACATATTGTTAATTTAACAACAGGGGAGAAAATCAGATGATTAATCAAGTTAGCACTTATTTACTAGCTTTACAAGCAGATATTTGCACACAATTAGAAGCAGTGGACGGCAAGTCTAAGTTTATAAAAGACAAGTGGGAAAAGCCTGATAACACAGGTCATGGGCTGACCCGTGTATTGGCAAATGGCGATGTATTCGAGCAGGCGGGGGTGAATTTCTCTCTGGTTCAGGGTGATAATATGCCTGCTTCTGCTACTGCATTAAGACCAGAGTTAGCA
>JAJRPY010000041.1 GCA_024280535.1 Gammaproteobacteria bacterium
AAAAAGAAGTGCCACAAGGGATTTGATTTTTGAATTTATTGTTATTTTAATAAGCACCATACTATTTTTCACGCACTGGCGTTTTGTACTGCACAGAAAACAAGGTGTAAAGCCCGTTTAGCCATTCATTTTGGCCGACACTTATTCGATGGCTAAATTCAAGTGTTAGTCTTTTGAATAATTTTGGTTAGATACTGTCTTGTATTTATTTTTAGCACGATTTAAACCCTCCTGCGCATTTTTAGTATTAGGATGCTCACCACCCAAGACTCGTTTGAAAGTTGCTAACGCCAATTCAAGATGTTCAATGGCTTTGTTATACTCGCCTAGCGCTAACCATGCACCACCTAAATTATTGCGACGAATTGCCACATCGGGGTGTCTCTCCCCATAAGTTGCCAAATCACTTTTAAGTGCTAATTCAAGATACTCAATGGCTTTGTTATACTTGCCTAATGCCTTCCATGCCATGCCCAAATTATTACGATAAGTTGCTACTTGAGGATGCGTTTCCCTATAGGTCTCTAAACTACTCTCAAGTGCTAATTCATAATACTCAATAGCTTTTTTATACTTTCCTAATGCCTTCCATGCCATGCCTAAGTTATTGCGATTAATTGCCACACTAGGATGTGTTTTTCCATAAGTTGCTAAATTACTTTTGAGCGCTAATTCAACATACTCAATGGCTTTGTTATACTTGCCTAATACCATCCATACCCCGCCCAAATTATTACGACAAATTGCCACACTAGGATGCGCTTTTCCATAAACTTTCAAGCTACTTTTAAGTGCTAACTCATAATGTTTAATGGCTTTGTTATACTTACCCGATGCCTTCCACGCTCTGCCTAAATTATTACGCAGACTTGCCACACTAGGATGCGCCTCCCCATAAATTACCAAATTACGCTTAAGTGCCAATTCATAATACTCAATAGCTTTGTCATATTTACCTAACGTGTAAAACATCATGCCAAGTCGGTTTAGATACAGTGTATTTTCTGGTGCAAGATTGTGCGCTTTTTGGTAATGCTTGAGTGCATCTTGATAGCGAATATCATCTTGTGCAATTTTTGCTCTTTGGAAAGAAGCCTTTGCAACTATTTTGATAGTATCAGCATTATCTTCTTCTATGGTTGCTAACAATTCATCTGCTTTTTGAGTATTGCCCTGTGTTAATTGCTTGATGGCATTTTCTAACAGTACGGCATAATTAGGATTGTATTCTTTAAATTGCGCCAAATCTTTAATACGAGCTTTAAGTTTGGCAATATGTTGCTGATAACTTTGCTTTAAGTCATATTGCTGCTGTTGAATGGCGGACAATTCATGCTGCAATGCTGTTTTTTCTTGATGATGCTTTATTGTAAGTTTTGCACTAATCTCTTGCTCTCTTTGTTTTAAGTCTTCCTTATATTGCTTAAAGGGAATACCTATTGTGGTGTTATTATTTTGAATACCTATTGTTGGTATTGTTGGTTCTGATTTAGAGACATGATCCCGAATCACATCACTAATTGGACTAAATACAAATATTGCAATAAACGACACAGATAATCCCACAGATAAATCATTTTTATTTGCACTCATTAAATTTTTTATCTTTTCAAGCATCTTCTTAATCCAAATGTAATCATTTCAAGCAATAGTAAAAATAACAAACTCATTTATTTTTCAAGTTTTCGATGCTTTGCGAACATTTTAAACTATAAATCCAAAATAACCCACAACGCTTCTACCAAATCAAACAAGCACGCAATCCAGCCATCACTTAACTCAAAGCCACCAACCAACCACACCTTGAATAACAACACATCTTAAAACCCCCAACCTTTATCAATATCTTACTATATAATATGTGGAAAACCGAATATACGAATATAACTATATGAATGATTTTTTTAATGTGTTGTCAGATGACACACGCTTGCGTTGTTTGATGTTGCTTTGTGCGCATCAAGAATTGTGTGTTTGTGAATTGGAGTTTGCTTTGAATTTATCACAATCAAAAATTTCGCGCCACTTGTTGCTTTTAAAACTCAATGGCTTAATCCAAAAACGCCGCTGTGGGCAGTGGATGTTGTATTCTATGTATGCGGATTTGAGCCAATTTAAAACCGATATTATTCAACTGATTACAGCGCAGGCAAAGGAAAAAGCATTATTCAAGTCAGATTCAGCACGCTTATCAACCATGCAATGTCGCCCAAAAACAAAGGTTAGCAATGTTTAAACCATTTGATATAAGATACAAAAGATGCAAGCCTTGCTTGCACTTTTGGTGTAGTTGCAATGTTTGAACTATTTGAACAAATGGCTGATTATCTGGTGTACGAGCTAGCTCAGTTGGACGCGGGCAGTGCTATTGGGCAAAGTTTGCATTTTTTTGTGATGGACATTGCCAAAATATTTTTTCTACTGGCGCTGATTGTGTATTTTATGGGTTGGTTGCGTTTTCATATTTCGGCAGAAAAAGTGCGTGATTATTTGCAGGGAAAATCTAGTGTTGTTGCGCGTTTTATGGCCATTTTGCTGGGTGGGTTTACGCCTTTTTGCTCTTGTTCTTCAATTCCTTTATTTTTAGGGTTTTTGCGTGCTGGTATTCCTTTGGGGATTGTTTTTACATTCTTAATTGCCAGTCCGATGATTAACGAAATTGCGGTGATTATTTTAATTGGCGTGGTTGGCTGGCAGGCAACGGGGCTGTTTGTATTGGCGGGGGTGATTGTGGCGTTTGCGGGTGGCTATTTGATGGAGGCCTTTGGGGTGGAAAAATATATTTTGAATTATGACAAAATCAAACAAGCCAAGCCGATGGCTACCAACCTACAAAATGATGCAGCCTCTTGGCAAAAAATGCACCGCTACGCCAGCACCGAGGCCAAAAAAATTATTGCTGAATTATGGAAATGGGTATTTCTCGGCGTTGGCGTTGGGGCGTTGTTTCACGGCTATTTTCCTCAAGATTGGGCTACCACTTTAAGCAGTGATAATCTATTTGCAGTACCGATGGCAGTGCTGGTCGGGGTGCCGTTATATTCGGATGAAGTAGGGGTAATTCCTCTGGTTGAGGCAATGCTACTTAAAGGCGTGGCAGTGGGCACAACGCTGGCATTTATGATGAGTATTGCTGCCATATCGCTACCCGAATTGTTGATTTTGAAAAAAGTCATGCATATTAAGGCATTGATGTTGTTTACTGGCATTATTACGGTTTCTATTACGTTGGTTGGTTTGTTATTTAATTTAGTCTTATAAAGAGACCTTTGCATAAATATGAATAATCATCAAAAATCC
>JAJRPY010000042.1 GCA_024280535.1 Gammaproteobacteria bacterium
ACATTAACCGTATTATTCGTATTATTACTGATTTGATAATCTACATTCACCGCGTAACTGCCCCGAGTAAAGTGGTAATTTTTAATCACCTGTGTGCCATCTTCAGCCTGCCAGATCAGTGGCACCGTCAAACTGTCACCTTGCATCTGGTAATGCGTTTGAGCCGAACTAAAAGAAGAATGGTGCGTTGGCATTTGCTTACTGGGTAATAATCCACTTTGCGCCTGAAAAAATGCCTCAGATTCATCGCTTAGCAATTGAAATTTGGCCTCTGATCCCAGTTCAATAGGATAATCATTAAGCCATGCATTGATAATAGTGCCGCCTTTGTGGCTAATCTCTAGCGTGAGCAAATCGGTATCAACCGTTATAAATGTGCCACTAGCCGCCTCTTTGACACTTGGTAAATCGGGCGTTGTATGAGGACTAATAGCACTTGGTACATCTAATGCCTGATCTTCATTAGTAGGCGCAGTATTGGCTGCTGGCTGCTGGGTAATTAAGTTGCCATTAACATCCACAGTATGTTGCGCATCCCATTGCTCTTTAAGCAAAAATAGACTAAGCAGAATGGCAATAATAAGGAAAAATTTTTGATTGTTCATCGGTATTTTATATTAAGTAAAGTTAAATTATTTTTTGGGCGCAGGGTCATATCCGCCTTCATGCCAAGGGTGGCACTTGCCAATACGTTTTGCGCTTAACACAAAACCTTTAAACAAACCATGGTCTTTAACACAGTCATAAGCATATTGCGAACAAGTGGGCTGAAACCTACAATTAGCGCCGAGCAAAGGGCTGATCAATAACTGATAACACTTAATCGGGATAAGCAATAAATAGCGCATTATTTAGCAACTATCTTATGCAACAACGTTGTTAAATCTTGTGCAATGGTTGCGTTATCAGCGGCTTTAGCCTGTCTTGCCATCACCACAAATTCCCAATTCTTAAAGGCATCTTGCTGACATCTAAAGGTTTCGCGCGCAATACGCTTAAAACGATTTCTGTCAACGGCTAGGCGCTGTACTTTTTTAGCAATTGCCAGCCCAAGTTTGGCCTTGCTTGCCTCTGTCTTAACGGCCATCACCTGCCAATATTTTCCCCTAGTCATATTGCCATTATTAAAAATAGATTTATATTCACTGGGCGTTAGCACTTTAGATTGGCGAGTTAATCTAAAAGACATGGGTTGAATACAGGGTTAAGCTGTTAACCGCTTACGCCCTTTTCTTCTACGTGCATTAACAACTGCACGACCCGCTTTGGTGCTCATTCTTGATCTAAAACCATGTTTACGTTTACGTTTAATAACACTTGGTTGGAAGGTTCTCTTTTGCTTCATAATGAATATCGCTCAATAAAATCTTGCAATTTTACCATAACTTAATGCGGCTGGTATTAATCCGTGACGCTCCCAATACAAAAAATGCAAAAACCTTAATTAATGTACTGGTTTCAAGCAAATTTTATAAGCACTGCTAAAGTCGAACTTCAATACCTTGCGCTTGCATGGCTAATTTAGCCTGCTCAATCGTGTATTCACCAAAATGAAAAATACTAGCCGCCAATACCGCATCCGCACCACCTACCAGCACGCCTGCTGATAAATGTGCCAAATTGCCCACGCCGCCCGACGCAATAACCGGCACCTTAACCGCATCCACCACCGCTCGAGTCAATTCAAGGTCAAACCCTGTTTTAACGCCATCACAATCCATTGAGGTTAGCAATATTTCGCCTGCACCGCACTCACCTTCGGTCATTTTAACTGCCCATTCAACTGCATCAATCCCAGTTGAATTACGCCCACCGTGGGTAAATACCTCCCATTTATTGGGCGCGCTTGAAACTTGTTTGGCATCAATGGCAATCACAATACATTGTGAGCCAAACCGCTCACTTAATTCATAAATTAACCCAGGATTAACAATAGCAGCAGAATTAACCGCTACTTTATCCGCCCCCGCATTCAGCATAATTTGAACATCTTCGGCTTTACGAATCCCGCCCCCGACAGTCAATGGGATAAACACCTGCTCTGCGATTTTTTCTACCATGTGTAATGTGGTATCACGACCCTCATGCGAGGCAGTAATGTCTAAAAAAGTAATTTCATCAGCACCTTGCTGGTCATAACCTTTTGCCACTTCAACAGGGTCGCCGGCATCTTTAATATCGACAAACTGCACGCCCTTAACCACTCGGCCATCACGCACATCTAAACAAGGAATAATTCTTTTTGCTAAACTCATAAATTAAATTTTACCTTTCAATGTTTGTTATGTGGTCAATTATAATCGGTTGGGTATAATCTCGCCTTATGATAAATATTCCAAACCACATTGCCATTATTATGGATGGCAATGGCCGCTGGGCCGCTAAGCGTAATTTACCGCGTATTGTCGGCCATCAACAGGGCGTTAAAGCCGTGCGCACTGTGGTTAAAGCCTGTAGCGCACTAGGCGTAAAAACCTTAACGTTATTTGCCTTTAGCAGTGAAAACAAACATCGCTCTAGTGATGAAGTATCTTTATTATTTAAACTTTTTTTAACCGCACTAACGTTGGAAGTGGCAAAACTGAACAAACATAACGTGCGTTTAAAAATTATTGGCGATTTATCATTATTCCCAGACAACATCCAAAAAACTGCTTTTAAGGCTCAGGCTCAATTGGCTGATAATACCGGACTAACCTTGGTTATTGCAGCCAATTACGGCGGTCAATGGGACATTGCACAAGCCGCCAAACAAGCCGCAAAAGCTGCCCTCAAAGGAGACATTAGCCCAGAAGATATTACAATTGAGGGCTTTTCACAATATTTGTCATTGGCCAATGAACCTGCGGTGGATTTGCTCATTCGTAGCAGTGGTGAGCTTAGAATTAGTAATTTTTTGCTCTGGGATATTGCTTATAGTGAATTTTATTTTACCGACACCTTTTGGCCGGATTTTGATGAAGCCGAATTAAACAAGGCTATTGAGAGTTTTAATCATCGCGATAGACGCTTTGGCACACGCAAGGAAAACTGATGTTACTTGCAAGAATACTAACTGCTCTAACCTTAGCCCCCTTGTTTATTTGGGCGATTTTTGCCCTACCGACTGCTTATTTTGCCTATTTATTATTAGCGTTTGTGGCATTAGGCGCTTGGGAATTTGCCCGCCTAATTCAAATCAATCAGCCACTTTATCGAGCGCTTGTGGTACTGGGCATTATCGGCTGTGCGCTTGTTGCCTCAGCCCATTCAGCCAATCTAACAACTGTTCTAATCGTATCCACAGTTTGGTGGGGGTTAAATTTATATTGGGTGCTTAGCTATCCGAAAAATGTTACTGCTTGGTATGGCTCTGGCATCATTAGGGTTATGACTGGCGTTATGCTACTGGTGCCAATGTGGGTAGCACTTGCCAGTTTGCATGCCCAGTATGACACTGTGTATTTTTTATTATTAATGTTATTAATTTGGGGTGCAGATACAGGCGCTTATTTTGTTGGTAGGGCGCTTGGCAAACACAAACTTGCACCAAAAGTCAGCCCTGGAAAATCCATCGAAGGCGCGATTGGCGGTATGGTATTTGCCCTCATTATCATGCTTGTGTTTTTACAAACCCAGTCGATTGCCACTAATAAATACATCGGATATTTGCTACTTGCCGTGGTTATTTCCAGCGTTTCTATTTTAGGTGACCTGTACGAAAGTCTATTTAAACGCACCTCTGGTATCAAAGACAGCGGCAATATTCTACCGGGCCATGGCGGTATTTTAGATCGCATCGATTCACTCACCGCAGCAGCACCGTTTTTCTTATTAGGGCTTAACCTAGTATGATTAACCTAACCATACTAGGCGCAACAGGCTCCATCGGACAAAGCACGTTATCCGTGGTCAATCTGCACCCTGAAAAATTTAATGTATTTGCCATCAGTGCACATACCAATTGGCAACAAATGCTGACTATTTGTGAGCAATACCAGCCAACCTTTGCGGTTATGATTGATGAGGCGGCAGCAGAGCAGTTATCTCAAGCAATTCCAAGTGATGCAACCACTGTACTTGCTGGTGCCAAGGCACTGGAGACCATTGCCGCACACACTGATACCGACCAAGTAATGGCTGCTATTGTCGGCAGCGCAGGTATGGCATCAAGCCTTGCAGCGGCCAAAGCAGGCAAGCGCATTATGCTTGCCAATAAGGAATCGTTAGTATTGGCAGGTGATATTTTTATGCAAGCCATCAAAGATAATAACGCCGAGTTAATTCCTGTCGATTCTGAACACAGTGCGATTTTTCAATGCCTACAAGGCGGCTTATCGGGCTTAAACAAAATACAACTGACTGCCAGTGGCGGGCCGTTTTTACACACTCCACTTAACGCATTGACCAATATTACGCCAGATCAGGCCTGCGCCCACCCAAACTGGTCAATGGGGCGCAAAATATCAGTAGATTCAGCCACTATGATGAACAAAGGTTTAGAGGTGATTGAAGCACATTATTTATTCGATTTGTCCACTGATCGGATTGAAGTGGTGATGCATCCTCAAAGTATCATTCATTCTTCGGTTTATTTTAAGGACGGTTCAACGCTTTCTCAGCTTGGCAATCCAGATATGCGCACAGTCATTGCCTATGCTATGAGCTACCCTAATCGGATTAATTCAGGCGTACCTGCCCTAGATTTAACCCAACATTCTCCACTGGAGTTTTACCCACCAGATTTTGATAAATTTGCTTGCTTACGCCTAGCATTTGAGGCACTTAAACAAGGTGGCAACGCTATGGGAACTCTCAATGCTGCCAATGAAGTGGCAGTTGCCAACTTTCTTAATCACAATATTAAATTTTTAGACATCGCCAAAATTATCGAAAAAACCTTGGCAATGTCTCGTCATTTTTATCCAACTTGTCTTGATGAGGTTGTCAATAACGACAAAATCGCACGACTAACTGCCAACGAGGTCATTCAATCTTATGTTTAAACTATCTACTTTTATCGTATCACTATTATTATTGCTGCACACTGGCATTAACCCCGCTGCTGCACACAGCAAAAACAACGAATATCACTTTAGCGTCAAATCTGGTGATTCGCTCAGTCGATACTTTTCCAAACTAGGGCTATCCCCACGCCTTTTGGCCAATCTACTCTCTGCCAATAAGCAAAACCGACAACTCAACCAACTCCGTATTGGTGAAAAAATCACCATTCGCCTAGATGCCAATCGACGCTTTAAATCACTTAGCTACCAGCCTCACAACAAAGCCAAACTGAATGTTATTTTATTACACACTAAATTTAACGACAAATCTAAGCCACTATCCACCACCGTGGTAACTATTAATCGTTCTTTTGGCTATGATGCCCAACGAGCCGGGCTAAGCCTAAACACCATTAATACGATTGTTAATACCTTATCATGGTACCTAGACTTTAATACTGACCTACGCAAAGGCGATCGATTTTTTATTGTCAGTAACGGCGCCAAACGCCCCGCCGGCATTATCTACCAAAGCAACAGAAAACGCATTGAAGCCATCTCCCACACCGATAATAAAAATCGCTCCCTATACTACGACCGCCATGGCTATACGCTCAATTCTACATTTTTAAAAGCACCA
>JAJRPY010000043.1 GCA_024280535.1 Gammaproteobacteria bacterium
TCTTCAGCCAAATCAATCGCATCAGGGCTGGTGCCAATAATATTAGCACCACTTTTTTCTAACGCATCAGCCAGTTTTAATGGTGTTTGACCGCCATAATGCACAATAATACCGTCTGGATTTTCAACCTCAATCACCGACAAAACATCTTCTAATGTCAATGGCTCAAAATAGAGACGATCTGAAATATCATAATCTGTTGACACGGTTTCTGGATTGCAATTGACCATAATGGTTTCGTAGCCATCTTCGCGCAATGCCAAAGAAGCATGTACACAGCAATAATCAAACTCAATGCCTTGTCCGATACGATTCGGCCCACCACCCAAAATCATAATTTTTTTCCTATCAGTTGGATTAGCCTCACACTGCTGCTGATAAGTTGAATACAAATAGGCAGTTTGCGTGTCAAATTCCGCCGCACAACTATCAACTCGTTTAAATACTGGCTTAATGTTGAGCACCTTGCGTCGTTCGCGCACTGAAGACTCGTTACAATTGCATAACTGAGCCAAACGCGCATCAGAAAAGCCTTTACGCTTAAGTGCAAACATCGTATCGGCATCAATATCTGAAATACTACTGCCGTTAATTTGCATTTCACTTGAAACAATGTCTTCAATTTGCGCCAAAAACCAAGGATCCACTTTGGATAAATCGAACACTTCGTCCAAACTCATCCCCAACCTAAACGCATCCGCAAGATAAAAAATTCGCTCACCGCGCGCAGTAATACATTCAGAACGGATTTTGTTACGCGCATCATCTGCTGTTAAATCTACAATGGGATCTAAGCCAACTTTATCCGTTTCAAGACCTCTTAAAGCTTTTTGTAGTGATTCTTGAAAGGTTGAACCTATGGCCATCACCTCGCCCACAGATTTCATTTGTGTGGTTAATCGGTCATCGGCTTTGGGGAATTTTTCAAAGGCAAAGCGTGGGATTTTTGTCACCACATAATCAATACTTGGCTCAAATGACGCCGGCGTTTTGCCACCAGTAATATCATTATCAAGCTCATCTAAGGTATAACCAACGGCCAATTTTGCCGCTACTTTGGCAATCGGAAAACCAGTGGCCTTAGATGCCAATGCTGACGAACGAGAAACACGCGGATTCATCTCAATAATGGTTAAACGCCCATTGTCAGGATTAACCGCAAACTGAACATTTGAGCCACCCGTATCAACACCAATTTCTCGCAATACTGCCAATGACGCATTGCGCATTGTCTGATATTCTTTATCCGTTAAAGTTTGTGCAGGGGCAACGGTAATAGAATCGCCCGTATGCACCCCCATTGGATCAAAATTTTCAATTGAGCAAATAATAATACAATTGTCTTTTGTGTCGCGAACCACCTCCATCTCAAACTCTTTCCAGCCTAAGATTGATTCTTCAACCAACAATTCATTAGTTGGCGACAAATCCAAGCCGCGCTCACAAATTTCAATAAATTCTTCTTTATTAAACGCAATACCGCCGCCAGAACCGCCCATGGTAAAAGAAGGGCGAATTACCGTTGGATAGCCCACCGTTTTTTGCACGGCAAACGCCTCTTCTAAGGTATGTGCAACAGCGGCTTTGGGCATATCTAGTCCAATTTTAAGCATGGCCTCACGGAATAAATCGCGGTCTTCTGCCTTATCAATCGCTTCTTTTCTAGCGCCAATCATCTCAACACCGTACTTTTCTAGCACACCATGGCGTTCTAAATCAAGTGCACAATTAAGGGCAGTTTGCCCGCCCATAGTTGGCAACAAGGCATCGGGCTTTTCAATTTCAATAATTTTTTCAACCGTACGCCATTCAATCGGCTCAATATAGGTTGCATCTGCCATTTGCGGATCTGTCATAATGGTAGCTGGATTGGAATTAACCAAAATAACGCGAAAACCCTCTTCACGCAATGCTTTACAAGCTTGAGCACCAGAATAATCAAATTCACAGGCTTGTCCAATTACAATCGGCCCGGCACCGATAATTAAAATACTGTTTAGGTCTTGTCTTTTTGGCATATTTTTTTAAATAAAATCAAGGTTAAAAATCGTCATCGGTAATGGGTATATTGCCATCATAAATATCATTTTTTCTTTTCTGTAAATAGGATGATCTCAAGGTAATATAAGCATCATCAGAATTGCTCAATAAATCGGTAATTGGCAACAATTCAGCACGCTTATTAACCGCACCTGTTAACGACATAATCGTTTTGCCATAGCCTTTCAATTGATTAATCGCATTCACATCTGAGCCCATATCCACATACAAACCAACACTGTCTCTTAAGGTCGAAGGGCCGAAAATTGGCAGCATAATATAAGGCCCTTCATCCACGCCCCATACCGCTAAGGTTTGACCAAAATCTTCATTAGGTTTTGACAAACCTACACCAGTTGCCACATCAAATAAACCTGCGACACCCATTGTGGTGTTAATCGTAACGCGCCCGAGCGTCCTAAAACTCTCTTTAATTTTAAATTGCAACATTTGATTTGCCAACCCAGCCACATCCGCCAAATTGCCAAAAAAACCACTAACCCTTGCTTGTATAAAAGCAGGCACAGACTTCTGATAGGCTCTAGCAATTGGCTCAAAAATATAATTATCTAACGGCTCATTCAATTCAAATATTGCTCGATTAATCTCTTCAAACGGATCTACATCTTCTGCATTAGCGGGTAAATTCATCGCTAAGATTGAACTGAGCAAGAGCCATCTAATCATGACATATCTTCAATAAAAGCATCAAACAATCCACTAGCATCGTGCGGGCCTGGAGAGGCCTCTGGATGACCTTGAAAACTAAAGGCTTTTTTGCCCTTAACACGCACGCCTTGAATTGTATTATCAAACAAAGATCGGTGTGTTATCTCAAGGCTTTCGGGTATGCTTTCTTCAGCCACTGCAAAACCATGATTTTGCGAGGTAATCATCACTTTCAAAGTGTCTAACTCTTGAACAGGATGATTAGCACCATGATGCCCAAATTTCATTTTCTCAGTCTTGGCACCGCTGGCAAGTGCCAATAATTGATGCCCCAGACAAATCCCAAAAATGGGAATATTTTTTTCCAGCAATACTTGAATATTCGCAATAGCATACTCGCACGGCTCAGGGTCACCAGGGCCATTTGATAAAAATACACCGTCTGGATTCATTGCCAGTACCTCATCCACTGGCGTTTGTGCATTCACCACTGTTAAATCGCAGCCTCGATCTACCAGCATTCTTAAAATATTTTTCTTAACGCCGTAATCATAGACTACCACTTTAAACTTAGCTGCCAACTGCGCAAATTTACCTGTTTCTAAGCAAAAAGACCCCGCGTTAAAATCATACTGTTGCGCTGTAGAAACCACCTTGGCTAAATCCACATGTTTTAATCCAGCAAATGAACGCGCCTTAGCAACCGCTGCCGCTTCATCAATAGCACCCCCCACAACAATACAACCTTTAAGTGACCCATTCTGGCGCAAATGTCGCGTTAGGGCGCGGGTGTCAATATCGCTAATTGCCACAATATGATTAGCCTGCAAATATTCATCCAGCGGCATAGTGCTGCGCCAATTGCTATGCAACAACGGCAAATCACGGATAATCAAACCCGCTGCATGGATTTTGGTAGATTCTTCATCCGCATTATTAGTGCCCGTACTGCCGATGTGTGGATAAGTGAGGGCAACAATTTGCTGGGTGTAAGAAGGGTCGGTTAGGATTTCTTGGTATCCTGTCATTGAGGTGTTAAAAACCACCTCGCCCAGTGTCTCTGCATTGCTACCAATAGACTTTCCATGGAAAATCGTTCCATCTTCCAACGCTAATATGGCTAATAAGACAACTTGTGACACCGAGCACTCCTAAATGAAAAACTTCAAAAATTTTACCATATTACCTTGCGCCTCTGAACAACAAATACATAAAACAATTAGGTATAATTCCCTCTCAAATAACAATTGGAAATACTCATGGAAATTACAGTAGATAATATCAAATGTGGCGGTTGCGCAGGCTCAATTAGCAAAAAATTAACCCATATTTTTAATACCGAAAAAATCGATGTTGACATTGAGCAAGGCATTGTCAGCATTGATCTTGATGATTCACAAAAAGAGGCGCTGGCCAAGGCTTTACTTGATTTGGGCTACCCAGAAACTAATTCTATACAAGGCTTCAGTTCGGCAAAAGCTAAGGCCAAATCTTTTGTGTCTTGCGCTATCGGCAAAATGGATAAATGATTGTTATTGTCAACGGCAAGGCACTAACAATACAAGATCACACCACGGCTGAGGCGTTAATCCAACAACTCAACCAGCAACACCAGCGCATCGCTTTAGAGGTCAATAAGGCCATTATTCCAAAATCCGAACAGGGCGAATTTCTACTATATGAGGGTGATAAAATTGAAATTATTAATGCAGTTGGTGGCGGTTAAACAAACCACGCCTTAGGTATTGCTTCAACGCCTAAAGGCTTGACACTAAATTTTTGAGCCACACCCACAGTTAGTTTTACCTCCACATCAACACTGGCTTGCGCTCGACCTTGTGAATATCGAGCAAGCACTTGGGCAGCAATTTTCAAATCTGCTTGATTGGGCTCGCCATCAATTAACGCAATAGGTCCGTTGCAACTAATTGGGTATAAATGCGCATATTGATTGCGATATCCTTCTAAAAATTTAACCTCGCCCTCTTCTCGGGCAATAATCATTTTAAAACGCGGATTTGGGCGGATATGGCGCCCCACTTTCAACATCATTAAATCGTCTAATTGGTATTCTCGATTACCACGCGATTGCCACATATCGACTAATTTATCCGAATATTGCTTATCGGTCAAAAAACAACAGCCACCAGCAGGGGTGGCATAATCTTCAAAGCCGTATTTTTTGGCTAATGCCATTTGTGGCTTGCGCGTTCGCCCTGAAAAACCCAGCAACTTTTCACGATCAATCCAGCCTGCCTTTTCTGCCTTAGTGGCAGGTAAATGTTTGGCACACAAAGGGCGTAATAACAAATCATCCGCACCCGATGCAGCTTGGACAATAGGCATAGTTTCGCGCCGTTGTGACATCGGCCGCCGCCCCATCACCTCACCCGTAATAATAAAATCAAACTCGTGTTCTTCCATCCATTGCTTGGCTTTTTTCACCATAAAACCCTTACAATCCAAACAAGGATTCATATTTTTGCCATAACCGTGCTTAGGATTTAACAACACATCGCGATACTCTTCAATCACATCAATAATATGCAATTTAATACCCAGTTGCTCTGCCACCCACAAGGCATTATTACGCTTGGGTTTGTCGCTTTTTTGCTTGCGAATGGCATGGGTATGACCCTCCACACAAAAACCGGTGAAGAAATTAATACCCTCAACATGAATACCTTGATCCAGCAATAATTTGGTACTTAATAGCGAATCCAACCCCCCTGAGATGAGCGATACCGCTTTGATTTGTTTTTTATTTGTCATTATTTTTTATTTTCTTTTACCGTTAATTCGACACCAGTCGTCCTTTTTCTCCACTTCAAGTGCCTCAAAATACGCACCATAAGCTGCCAATACCATGGGCATTTGGTCTTGCAAAATTCCAGACAAAACAATACTGCCACCCTGCTTAACCAACTGAGCCAAATGTTCGCATAATGTCACCAAAGGATTGGCTAGAATATTTGCCATAAGTAAATCAACTTGATCAAGTTGCGTCTCATCCTTGGTGTGCAATACGCTAATTTGATTCTGACATTGATTGGTATTAATATTATTCATAGCCGCCGTCACTGCTTGAGGGTCATTATCCACAGCAACCACACTGACTGCACCTAATTTTATTGCGGCAATAGACAAAATGCCAGTGCCAGTGCCATAATCAATCACCGAACACCCCGCAAGCTTATTTGCATCCAAATACTGCAAACATAAATCGGTGGTTTGATGCGTCCCTGTGCCAAATGCCAAGCCTGGATCCATATCAATAATAATGGCATCATCTGGCAAACGGGTACGATCTTCCCAAGAAGGGCAAATCCAAATCCGCCGCCCAAAACGCATAGCATGAAAATCTTTTTTACATTCATCTTCCCAAGCACGGTCTTTTAACCGCTCAAAATCGAGCGTATCAATATGGCAAATTTGGCTCAACATCTGCCTAATATGTGCCTGATTAATAGCCACATCAAACAAAGCCGTAATAGTAACATGCTGCCACAAGGGCGTATCACCCACAGGTGGTTCAAAAATTGCATCATCCCGACTGTCCTTAAAAGTCACCGACACACTGTCAAGCCCCATAAGCACTTCGCTCACAAAATCTGCTTGTTCTTTACTGGTTTTTAAAGTTAATTGCATCCAATCCATAGCGCTCAAATTATACCCATACACCTCAATTTAAATTCGCTTATAAAAAACTGGCAACCCGCTAAATGAAATGGATATAATAACCCCTGTTTATCAAAAAACAATAACTTAAATTACTAGGAGATATTATGGCTAACGGCATCACAAAAGGCAACAGACCCCCTTTAGGAAGCAACTTAGAAGCATTAAACGCCTCTAACCCTTCAAACCAAAGAACGGGCAAAGAAACCACCAGAACTACCCAAGACTACAAAAAAGGCATGAAATCTGCTGAAGAATTAGACGCTATGAGATAGTTTTTTACTCTATCAATCTTAAAAAACCCTTGTTACAAGGGTTTTTTATTGTTTAGAAAATGATTTATCCTTAAAAACAAAATGTGTATTTATCAGATTTTGCCAACATCATTTCTTATATAATATACCCAATTAAATTACTATGGTATTAAAAATGGCATTAGACAGAACAGGAAACGGATATTTGGTTGACCCAACAATATGGTCACTAGAGATTATGCACGAAATGGCAAAAGAAGATGGCATCACGCTAACGGATTCTATGGTCATGCAAATTGAAAAAGCCCGCGAATACTTTGATGAAAACTCAAGCGTCCCCCCGATTAGAACATTCGCCAAATACGTCGGCATTGACAAGAAAATTTTATTCAAAGAATGGCTCACCGGCCCGATGAAACCCATCACCAAATATGGTGGCATGCCGCAACCAACAGGCTGTGTGTAAGCCAATCTGTTTCTATTAAAAAAAAACCCGTTTTATGCGGGTTTTTTATTGCCACTCACCACTACTAAACACCGCCACGGCACCTAATTTATCTTTAAGTTTACCGGCAATATTTCGTTTAATAATAGAAATATCATCAAAGTAGCTCACTCCATTATTTGTTATTATTTTCTCAGAGTTGTCAATAAAAAAGCGAGGAGACCGAAAAAGAAGATTGATGAATAAATTACACGCCGACCTCCATTATTCATTTTATCAAACAACCAGTCCATCAAAAAGAGCCATTGTTTTATCCACAATAGCTGCCTCAGCAGTGACCAAATCCTAATGAGCTATATTCTTAACCAATCTAGGACACAACTTAGCCATTCAAACCAGCATTAAACACAAGATAAAAATAGCCGACAGGCTGATTGGCAATCAAAAATTGCATGCTGAAAGAAAAGCCATCTCTCAAGCCTTATCAAAGAAACATTTCACCTGGCGCAGGATGGACGATTTTGTAAGGATATGTCAGGCGGCGTCCCTGTTATTATTTTAATTGATTGCGCCTGCAGGCGTATTCTTTAAACAACGAACACTATTTCCATCCGTCTCTACATACTTATCACGGTACACTTGATCTTTATCATTTCCAGTCTTGCTCAAGATACGTCTGTAGGCTTCATAACCTAACTTAGTACTACTCCAAAAGCCCACCCATTCACCACGACCGATAAATCTCATAAGAGTACTACCACTTCTAGTTCCTGCCAATTTAGCCTCAAAACCACTAGATCCGTTTACTTTTAGTTTTTTACCTTCGTTACTGCCACGAGAACCAGTCTTGTTTTGTTCAGCAACGGACATACCTAATTGACCTTCTAGCACTTTCCACTCCGCATCTGAAGGCAAATGCCAGCCACTAGGACAAGCATTCATGGCGGCATTCCAGGTATAGTAAAAACCATCTTCATCTGATTTAACACCCGGTGTTGTTACTCCGTAATTATTCCAATAATCAATACCTAGTCTGTTGTATAACCTAGGTTTTAATGCAATATTAGAAGCTGTCCAAATTTGAGTGCCGATAGTGATACTGGCAATCTCCGCTTCTGTGGGTGTAACTTCAGTTTTTGAATTGGTCTCACCTAGAGTGTTATGTTCTTTTTTGATGGTTTGAGCGTTAGTGTACATTTGGCTAAAATTAGGGTAAGCCTCTTTGTTAAATTCGGCGGTGGAGGTGCCGTTAAGAGATAAGGTTAGAGTGGTAAAGAGTAACAGGTATTTGAGCTTGCTTAGGATACTGGAAGAGATGCTTTTGATTTTAGTGTTATTTAAAAGTGGTTTCATTTTAATTTTGACCTTAGTTGAATAATTATAATTATATTATTTATATTTATACACTAAATTATCTTACTAATGTGCACTATTTTTTTTATTTTAGATTGAGTCTTCTAATTCAAATTATCTTACATATTTTTTACTCATTTTGAGATCTTTGCATAAATATGGTGATTAGCAAAAATCAATTTTTGTTCAATTGATAATTTTCTTAAACCCAGTCTTAATAAGGATAATACAGGGTTAAAAAAATTGAAAAATGAATAAAAAGTGGATTTTTAATAGTTATTTATCTTCATGAAAGAGTCTCATTTAAAGAAATTCACAAGCAGTGAACATGGCGTGACACTGTAAAAAACTTTCTGTAAATTCAACAAATCGCTTGTTTGGATTTTTATTTTCAAAAAGGTAACAATAAAAACTCAAAAAAGTGCCCGTCATCTATTCTATTGTTTTTTTTGACAAAATAATAGAAGTGAGACCTTTGCATAAATAGTCAATCTTTAAAAAACCTTAATTATCTGAACTAGTACTCCTTAAATTCACATCATAAGCGCAACACTCGTTAGTTGGTCAAAAGGTATACTTAGCTGCTCTTTTAATCCGACAAGACAAAGGAGTAAGTCATACAAAAATAGTCACAATTGACCTGTGAACAAAGATACCCTATTTACCTGCTGAACAAACAAGGATACAGTCAGACTTTTATTGCCAAATCAATGGGTAGATAAATCTACCATTTCTAGAGAATTATCTCGCAATACTGGCAAAAGAGGCTATTGCCACAAACAAGCCGATAGGCTTGCTTGTGAGCGACATCAAGAGAAAAGTAAAGCCATAAAGCTCACTGTTGAAATTAAGGACTACATCAGTGAAAAACTAAAAGAGTATTGGAGTCCTGCACAAATCGTGGGATATTTGGAATTGGATAAAAACATTAAAATCAGTACGGAAACCGCCTACCGCTTTGTCCTTAAGGACAAAGCGGTAGGCGCGGTGAGCTTTACAAGCACCTACGCCATCAACATAAAAAATATCGCAAACGTTACGGCAAAAATGACTACCGAGGTAGGATGCCCAATCGTGTGGATATTGAACAACGCCCTAGTGTCGTTGACACTCGCACTCGCATTGTGACTGGGAGGTTGACTTGGTCATTGGCAAAGGACACAAGAGTGGCTTTTGATAATGGCAGAGAGTTTAGCTGGCATGATAAATTGGCACAATCGCTTGAATGCAACACCCACTTTCCAAGTCATGCCATAGTTGGGAACGTGGCTTAAATGAGAATCACAATGGTCTGTTAAGGCTATTCTTCCCAAAGCAAATGGCGTTGGATAATATGAGTGAAAAAGAGACGTTCAGAGTAACAGATTTAATGAATAGTAGAGCTAAAAAATGCTTAGGGTGGAAAACCCCATTTGAGGTCTTTGCTGAATTAACTGATAAAGACTATTTTTTAAACCGAAGTATTGTACTTATGGGTTGAATTCGCCATAGGCTACTTTAGGATAACAGAGGCATATCATAAAAGTAGCCTATCCCTAAAAGCCTGCTTTATGCAGTTTTTTTGTTGCCATGATGGCTAACTAATCACTCACAACAAATCCTTAACCGACGCCAACGCTTCGTCCAATTTGTTAGCATTAGTGCCACCACCTTGAGCCATATCAGCCAGACCGCCACCCTTGCCGCCTACCTGTTGGGCGACATGATTAAGCAATTTACCTGCCTGATAGGTATCCGTTAAATCTTTAGTAACGCCTGCCACTAACGACACTTTATTGTCACTCACTGCTGCTAATACCACCACTGCGGTGCCTAATTTATCTTTAAGTTTATCGGCAATATCTCGTAAATCTTTTCCGCTCACGCCCTCTACAATAGTGGCAAGCAATTTAATGCCCTTAATATCCTCGGCCTGCCCAATTAACTCATCGCCTTGATTGTTGGCCAGCTGCTTTTGGAAAGAGGCAATTTGTTTTTCTAACTCTTTTTGCTGTTTGATTAATTGTGCAACTTTTTCAACCGCTTGGATGTTGTTTGATTTAAGCAATTGTGCAATAGCTGTCAAGCGTTCCTGAATTTGATTATCAAATTGATACGCATCATAGCCAGTCATTGCTTCAATACGCCGAACACCTGCGGCAATACCGCCTTCAGAAACAATTCTAAACAAGCCAATATCGCCCAATTGATCAACATGGGTGCCGCCACAAAGCTCCACAGAAAAATTGTTTTTTCCCATGCTCAATACGCGTACATTGTCTCCGTACTTTTCCCCAAATAATGCCATAGCACCTTGCTTTTTAGCGCTTTGAATATCGGTTATATCGGTATGGACAATCGAATTAGCCAAAATTCTACGATTCACCATTGCCTCAATTTTATCTATTTCCGCCTTGGCAATAACCTCATCATGAGAGAAGTCAAAACGCAATTTATCAGCCTCAACCAATGAGCCTTTTTGAGTCACTGTTTCGCCCAAAACACTGCGCAAGGCAGCATGCAATAAATGCGTTGCCGAATGATTGCGAGCAATGCGCTTACGCCGATAGGCATCAACTTTAGCCTCTACCACATCGCCCACTGCAAGCCGACCGCTCAAAACAACGCCGTGATGCTCA
>JAJRPY010000044.1 GCA_024280535.1 Gammaproteobacteria bacterium
AAATTAATACCGCTAGCAACAATCAAAATATGGTGGATGCTTTCTCCATCGGATATCTTTTCAATTTTTTTCTGAATGTGGTTAGTTGAGCCGAAATAAATGGACATATCAACTCTAATTATTTTTAATTGTGGGCATTGTTTAAGAGGCTTTTGTTCAATGTTTTCAAAATTTCTGGAGCCTTCGTTGTTGATGTTGTCAATTGATAAAGTGGGGATGCTTGGGGTTGAGGTTTTTGCCAAAAACAATACCAAAGACAACAATACGCCTAAATAAATAGCAAATTCTAACTCAAGAAATAGCGTTGCCAAAAAAGTCGTCACTAAAATGGCAGATTCTGATTTGCTATATTTAAAAATCTTCACAACGTGGTCAATATCAATCAAATTATAAGCCACCAGCAAAATAATACCACTCATCGCAGCGATTGGAAGATAGGCGGTTAGGGGTGCGATTAGCAGCACGATAATCATTAAAAATAGTGCTGCAAAAATAGCCGATAATGGCGTTTTTGCGCCCGCCTCATAATTAATACCTGATCGAGTAAAAGAACCAGAACCTGCATAACTAGAGAAGAAACTGCCAAACATATTAGACAACCCTTGTCCGACAAACTCTTGATTGGCACTCACTCTTTGATTGGATTTTGTCGCAACCGCTCGACTGATTGAAACCGCTTCAATCAAGCCTAATAAAGCAATTGCAAACGCTTCTGATGCCAGTTTAGACAGGGTAGAAAATGAAAAATCAGGCATTGACAAAGGCGGTAAATTTGCAGGAATTTCACCAACCAGAGCAATATTTGTACCAAGTTGAAGTTTGGTTAAATAAAATGCCAAAAAACTACCCAATACCATACCAATAAGCAGATTAGGCGACTTGGGCAAAAATCTTTTAAACAGGACTGCGCTTAACAGGGTAACCAAGGCAATCAGTAGCAAATAACCATCTAAACTGGCAAAACCTTGATACAAGTCAGCCCAAACATGCAAGAATGATTCGCCTTTAGGCACATAAATACCCGTAATGTGTTTTAGTTGACTGGTGGCAATTAAAATGGCTGCCCCCGAGGTAAAGCCAATAATCACCGTATGCGAAACAAAATTGACCAAGGTGCCAAATCTGGCCAAGCCAAATGCGAATTGATACACCCCAGCAAGAAATGTTAAGGTTAGTGCCATAGAGACAAATTCTGGTGAACCTGGCTCAACGTGTCGGCTGATAGTCGAAAACATTACAATCGAAATGGCAGTTGTTGGCCCTGAAATCAAATGATAGGAAGAGCCAAATAGTGCGGCAATAATTGGGGTAACCATTGCGGTATATAAGCCGTATTCTGGTGGCAAGCCTGCGATTGTGGCAAAGGCAACGCCTTGGGGTAAAACCACTACTGCGCCCGTCAACCCAGCAATAATATCTGCTTTTAAAGTATGTCTGTTGACTGCTTTAAACCATATTAAAAATGGCAGTAATGCGATTAGTCTATTTTTCATCGGTTGTTTATCTCTATTATTCTTAATTTTTTAGCCAGCTTGTCTAGTGAGGCATTAATAAGCTTAAAGCCCCCTTCAGCACCGTATAACTTAGCAATGTCGAGTGCTTCGTTAATGACTACTTTATAAGGTACTTCGATGCTATGTTGCAATTCGTAAGCGCCCAAATAAAGTACCGCATGTTCAACCGCACCTAGTTCGTCAGTTTCTCTGGAAATGGTTGGGGCAATAAGCGCATCTAATGCTGTTCTATTTTTCAAAATATTAATAAACAGGCTAGAAAAAAATGCTTTGGATATTTTACCCTCTTTTTGAGCAAGGAATTGTTGCTCAATATTCAGCACCTCACCGCCTGAAACCATATATTGATATAGCGCCTGCACCACGCGTTCTCGTGAGCGATGTTTTGGGGTTTTGAATGCCATACCTAAAACGCCTGAGAGTCTGCTTGTTGCATCAAATACAGCATTTCAATCATAGCCATAGTAGCCTCTTCACCCTTGTTGCCTTTGTAGCCACCAGCACGACCGATAGCTTGTGGCATATCTGAAGTAGTCAATACGCCAAAAGTGGTTGGAATTTCAGACTGATACGCTACATCAGCTACGCCACGCGCGCATTCATTACAGACAAATTGAAAATGAGGTGTTTCGCCATTAATCACCGCACCCAGAGTGATAATGCCATCGTATAGATTAGAACGAATGTCACCTGCAATTTTTTTTTGTGCAGCTATACGCTTAGCCAATAATGGAATTTCAAATGCACCAGGCGCATAAAATACATTAACCTTATCAGTCTCAATGCCATATTTCTCTAACGTTTGCTGTGCTGAGGTCAATAATTTATCCCCAATATCTTGGTAAAAATAACCCACAATAATTGCCACTCTACGACCTTTTAAAAAGTCTTTATTTGCATTTTTGTCAAATTGAAAGTTCACTTAAAACCCCTTATTTGTTAATTTCTATGTATTCACTAACCTCTAAGCCAAAGCCTTTTAAGCCATGTAATTTTCTGGGATGACCCAGAATTTTCATTTTCTTAACACCCAAATCCGATAAAATTTGCGCCCCTACACCATAAGTTTTTATATCATCACCACTGGCATCACGCATACTGCCGTCAATATTCTTTAAAATGGACTGATCGCTTTGTCTTCTGAGCAATAAAAACACTCCGCTATCAGCCTTGGCTATGTGTTTTAAGGCATCGTTCACACTAAAACTGCTTGAAACCTCTTGTAACACATCTTTGAGCGTATCCTCCATGTGCACGCGAACAACGACCTCTTTATCACAGCTAATATCACCCTTAACTAACGCCAAATGGGTTTCATTATGAATACTATCCAAAAAGGAAACCAGCCTAAAAGAGCCGTATTTAGTGTTAAATTCACGCTCGTTAATGCGCTCAATGGTTTTTTCATTCTCAATACGATATGAAATTAAATCTTCAATCGTACCCCATTTTATGTTGTGCTTTTGAGCAAAAATTTCCAAATCATCACGACGTGCCATCGAGCCATCTTCGTTTAAAATTTCCACAATAACGGACGCTGGTTCAAAACCCGACAAACGCGCCAAATCACAGCCTGCTTCTGTATGCCCTGCGCGAATTAACACGCCACCAGGTTGCGCCATCAACGGAAAAATATGCCCAGGCTGAACAATATCAGCCGCAGTGGCATCGGCTGCCACCGCATCTAATACAGTTTTGGCTCTATCGGCTGCTGAAATGCCAGTTGTTACGCCGGCTACTGCCTCGATTGATACGGTAAAATTAGTGCCGTTTGCATCGTTATTTTGTGCGACCATTAAGGGTAAATTAAGCTGCTTGCAACGTTCTTGAGTGAGTGTCAAGCAAATTAGTCCGCGACCATGGGTGGCCATAAAGTTAATTGCTTCTTTGGTGCACGTTTCGGCAGGAATAATTAAATCGCCTTCGTTCTCACGATCCTCATCATCCATCAGAATGATCATTTTGCCTTGTTTGTAATCCGCTATAATTTCTTCAATTGTTGCTTTCATTGTGCTGATTGTCTGTTGAGTAATTGTTCTAAATGGCGTGCGATAATATCTACCTCAAGATTAACTTTGCTAGCCACTTGCAACGCATTCAAATTGGTTGTGGCCAAGGTATGCGGGATAATATTAAGCTCAAAACTATTGTCAATAATGCTATTAACCGTCAAACTCACGCCATTAATACACACAGACCCTTTTTTAGCAATGTATTTTACCAAATTATCAGGTGCGCTTATCTGCAAACGGGTTGATTTGCCGTCGCTGACTTGATGGCTAACTTCGGCAACACCATCTACATGGCCACTAACCAAATGCCCGTCAATACCTTGGTCAAATCTTAAGGATTTTTCCAGATTAACGCTATCGCCCTGTGCTGACTGGGCAAAAGTTGAGCAATCTAGTGTCTCTTGCGACACGTCTGCTGTAAAAAAATCATGCCCAACTTCAATGGCCGTTAAACACACCCCATTAACTGCAATACTATCACCAATAGCCACACTGGAAAAATCAAAACTAGGCGCATAAAAACCAAATACTGCACCCTTGTCATAGACAATTTTAGTTTTGATATTGCCGAGTGCTTGGATAATGCCAGTAAACATAAGTAGGAGTGAACAATATTAAAATAATAAAGTATGCTAATTTTACGCTAACCAAAATCGAATTAGAGAGTATCTTTATGTTCAAAACAATAACAAAAACTAGCCCCAAGCAACACAATCAACCAGGCCAAATAAATCCAAATCATCAGCAACAGTAACATTGACAATGCACCGTAAATTAATTCATATATGGGGAAATATTGCACATATAAAAACATCAAATATTTGATCAACTCTAGCAATATTGCCGCGATAACGCCTGCTTTAAGGGCGTTTACATAGCGTACTTTTTCTAACGGCACTGCGTAATACAAAATTGAGAAACCAATACTGGATAGCACCAAGGGCACAATTAATGGTGCATAATCAATGACTGGCAGTTGGGAAAACATATCTGAAGCTGCCACATAAGAGCTTAAAAATAACGAGGTAGCCAAAAAAAGTGGTCCTAAGAATAATACAAATAAGTAAGAGAGCAATCCACGCATCCAGTGGCGATGATGTGCATCATGCCAAATTAAATTAATGCGTTTGTCAATTTCATACAGCATCAATATCACCGCAGAAAACAAAAAACCGACACTAATCCCCTTTAAGGATTGTGCCTGATTAACAAACTGCTGAATATAGTCTTTAACCACATCGTAATTATGCGGCAACACTTGATTATACAAAAATTGCTCTAAATACTGTTGCAGTTCGTAAAAGTACGGCGATAATGAAAAAACACCCAAACCTAAAGCCAAACTTGGAATAATTGCAAACATCGTACTAAAAGAGAGAATGGAAGCAGATTCAAACCCTTGCCGTTCAACAAATCTTTTTAGTGCGCTGATTATCATCACTTTATTTTTTTTGTGATGCTAAATAATCTTCGTAATTACCCGAATAATAATGCATGCCATCTTCTTTTAACTCCACCACCTTAGTCGATAGCGAAGAAACAAACTCTCGGTCATGACTAACAAATATCAAAGTGCCCTCATAATTATCCAGTGCCAAATTAAGCGCCTCAATTGACTCCATATCTAGGTGGTTAGTTGGCTCATCCATCACCAATACATTAGGCTCTTGCAACATCAATTTACCAAATAACATCCTGCCTTTTTCGCCTCCTGATAGCGATTTAACGCTTTTAATAATATCATCTTTGCCAAATAACATTTTGCCCAAAACACCGCGCATATCTTGTATATCTTGCTTGGATTGTTTAAATTGCATCATCCAATCAAGCACTGTCATATCTTCTTCAAAATCCGCACTGTGGTCTTGCGCATAATAACCAATATTGATATTTTCACTCCACTTAACCTTGCCTTTATCCGCCTCAAGTTCACCCACTAAGGTACGCAGTAAGGTGGTTTTACCAATACCATTTTGCCCAATAACGGCAACACGCTCTCCCACTTCAAACAAAAATTCAATGTCTTTTAACACCGCCAAATCACCAAAACTTTTACTCAGATTTGTTACTTCTAATACATTTCTATGCAGTCTGTGTGCTTGATTAAATATAATATATGGACTCACTCTTGAAGAAGGCTTGATATCATCAAGTTCAATTTTTTCCAGCTGTTTTTGACGTGAGGTTGCCTGCTTGGCCTTAGATGCATTGGAAGAAAAACGAGAAACAAAATGCTTAAGCTCTTTAATCTTAGCCTCTTTCTTGGCATTATCAACCTGCATTTTTTCTTGAATAGCTGTTGAGGCAATCATAAATTGATCATAATTACCAGGAAATGTATTTAAGGCACCATAATCCAAATCAGACATATGCGTACAAACACCGTTTAAAAAATGCCGATCATGCGAGATAATCACCATAGTGGCTTTACGCTCATTAAGCACATTGACCAGCCAACTAATCGAATTAATATCCAAGTTATTAGTCGGTTCATCTAATAATAAAATTTCAGGGTCTGAAAACAAGGCTTGAGCAAGCAAAATACGCAATTTCCAGCCTGGTGCAATTTCACTCATCAATCCGTAATGTTGTTCTTCAGGAATATCCAAACCCAATAATAACTCACTGGCCGAAGACTCTGCCATGTAGCCATCCATTTCAGCAAATTCCATTTCCAACTCGCCAACCTTAATACCGTCTTCATCACTCATCTCGGGCAAGGCATAAATACGGTCTCTTTCCTGTTTAACCTTCCACAGTTTTTCATGCCCCATAATCACGGTATCCACCACACGAAACGCCTCAAAAGCAAATTGATCCTGACGCAAAATACCCAATCGCTCGCCATCACTAATACTCACTGTTCCATTAGAAGGCTTTAATTCACCCGTTAATATTTTCATAAAAGTTGACTTTCCGCAACCGTTTGCCCCAATCAATCCATAGCGATTACCGCCCTGAAATTTAATTGAGATATTTTCAAATAAAGGTTTTTCACCAAATTGCATGGTGATGTTGGCAGTGGAAATCATGGGCTTAGAATGGTTTTTAAAAAACAATGATTATCCCTGAATCTAATGCAAATATCACACCGATTAATCACAATTAACCATCTATTGGCGTATAAAATAGCAGGTAAATTGACACCAAATACTGCCCAAAATGTTTGAAAAAACTGGATTACTACCCGACAAAAACCTAACCATTGCCATTTTACTGCTATTACTTTTTGGCTGGATACTGTCTTTTTCTGCTTCGTTGGGGCATTTTGGCAACTATGGTTATTTTTTCAGACAAACTTTTTTTATCTCTTTGGGATTAATATTAGCCTTTACCTGCCTAAAAATTCCCTTGCATTTTTATCAGAAAAATGCCAAATATTTTTTTATAGTGACTTTAGTTTGCTTGGCACTTGTTTTTTTGCCAGAGCCGATTGGCAAAACTGTTAATGGCTCAACGCGTTGGATTAATTTTGTTGTGTTTAAGTTCCAACCCTCTGAAATGATGAAAATTGCCATGATTTTATATATGGCAGATTTTTTAGTTCGCCATGAAAAAGACGTTAAAAAACCTTGGATGGGCTTGATTAAAACCCTGATCATCGTCACCTCAGCCAGTATTTTACTACTATTAGAAATGGATTTAGGCGCCACCATCATCATTTCCTTAACCGCGTTGATTATGCTGTTTTCTGCCGGCGTGTATCTTGCTCAGCTGACTCTTGTCGGTAGCGGTTTGATTAGTATGGTCGGCATTTGGCTCTATATTGACGGCTTAAACGGCGGGGTTCGATGGGTGCGAATGACCGAATTTTGGCAAATTGATCTATGGTCTAATAATAGTGAAAAAGTTTATCAAACCAAACAAGCACTAATCGGCATTGCTAGAGGTGATTGGACTGGCGTTGGGTTGGGCAATGGCATCCAAAAATATAACAAACTCCCAGAGCCACACACAGATATGATTTTTTCAGTGATTGGGGAAGAAATTGGTATTATCGGTATGTTATTTGTTATTTTTACCTTTGGTTTTATCGCACTTAAAGGCTTTAAAATTGCCAAAGATGCCTTAAAAAATAGGCAAAAATATAAATCCTACGTGGGGTTTGGCATTTGCACTTGGCTCTCTTTGCAATTTAGTGTTAATATTGGTATGAATCTTGGTTTAAT
>JAJRPY010000045.1 GCA_024280535.1 Gammaproteobacteria bacterium
TCAATCAAAAAAATGTTAGAAAGCACACCCTTGTATAAAATTTCTAAACACTTTCGTAACAAAAGATTAATCCAACAGCGGACAGTGCATGATCAAAAAATGCTAGATTTTTATTCACAATTTGTTGCCCCTGACAAGCTTGTTTTTGATGTAGGTGCCAATATTGGGAATAGGGTAAAGATTCTTCTCAAACTAGGGGCAGACGTCATCGCGATTGAGCCACAAGATGAATGTGTCAATGCCCTTAACTCATGTTTCGGCAAGAACAAACGCCTGACAATTATACAAAAGGTACTTGGTTCATCAGTAGGTGAAGCAAAACTCATGATTAGCAATGCAAACACTATCTCATCCATGTCATCGGATTGGATTAAAGCAGTGCAATCAAGCGGCAGATTTTCTGACCATTCTTGGGAAGGCGAACAAACTGTTTCAATGACCACACTTGACCAATTAATTGAACGTTATGGCACGCCAACTTTCATAAAAATTGATGTTGAAGGCTTTGAGCACGAAGTTATCTCAGGTTTATCAAAACCTGTCCCCCATATTTCATTAGAATTTACGCCAGAATTTATTCATTCAACCTTTAAATGCATCGAACACCTAGAATCACTTGGTGACGTTGTATTCAATTACTCACTAGGTGAAAGCATGCAGTTTGAATTAAAAGAGTATGTCACCTCTGAAGTGATGAAAGATATTCTTAATGGTTATGAGAATAGCAATGTTTTCGGAGATGTATATTGTCAATTCACAGAATTAACCAAGTCTAAACAATAAAACCACACTCAGCATTATTGGCAAAACCTAAAAACTACCTTACAAAAGATGCAAATCTTGCTGGCATCTTTTGTTGTTATTTAACGGATTAGCGTATTAAAGGTTCGTTGTAATTTTGTTGGTATAGGCGTTCAATCTCGGCAAAATCAAACTGGTGATTTTGTGTGCCAAGGTGGGCGATTTTAATGGCGCCCAAAAGGCCTGCTAGTTGACCCGTGGTTTGCCAATCCATATGATTCATCAATCCGTATAGTAAACCAGCACGATACGCATCACCGCAACCAGTTGGATCTTGGGTTGATTGTGTTGTTGCTGGAGCAATGTTAATTACCTTGCCTTGTGTGTGAATTTCGCTACCTTGGGCGCCTTTGGTGATAATGAAGGCATCCAACATCGAAGCAATGGTGGTTAAATCCAAACCCGTTTTGTCTTGTAGCAATTGTGATTCATAATCATTAACTGCCACAAATGTCGCCTGCTCAATAAAGGCAATCAACTCTTGACCTGAAAACATAGGCATACCTTGACCTGGATCGAAAATAAAAGGAATTTTCGCATCACTAAATTGCTGGGCGTGCTGAATCATACCCTCTCGCCCATCCGGTGAGACAATGCCAATATCGGCTATGGGCGCATCGCTGACCTGATTCTCATGAGAATTACTCATCGCACCAGGATGAAATGCAGTAATTTGATTATCATCCATATCTGTGGTGATAAACGCCTGACCTGTATAAGCCCCTTTGATGGTTTTAATATGCGTGGTGTGCATGTGATGGGACTTCATCCAACTCATATAAGGTGCAAAATCCTCGCCCACCGTTGCCATAGGGACGGCGTTGGCACCCAATAAATGTAAATTATAGGCAATATTACCACCACAACCACCAAACTCTTTGCGCATAGTTGGCACCAAAAATGAGACATTGAGCATATGCACCTTGTCTGGCAAAATGTGATTTTTGAATTGGTCTTGAAAAACCATAATAGAATCAAAGGCGTATGATCCGCAAATTAGCGCTGTTTTCGACATGTTATTTTTTCCTTTTGTTGTTATCTTAATGCTTCTGGCACGGGAAAATGTACATTTTCCTCTGTGCCTTTAATTTCTTCTACCGTGCTTGCGCCTTGGTCGTATAAATAATTAACCACCGCTTGCACCAATATTTCTGGTGCTGATGCGCCCGCTGTCACGCCAATGGTTTTGACACCACTAAGCCACGCTGGATTAATTTCATCCGCGCCATCAATTAAATACGCAGGAATATTCAATTTTTCCGCAATTTCTCGCAATCGATTTGAATTTGAAGAGTTGCTAGAACCTAGCACCAACAACACTTCTGATGATTGTATCAATGTTTTAATAGCATCCTGACGATTTTGGGTGGCGTAACAAATATCGTCTTTTTTGGGTGCCTGAATATTGGGAAATTTTTGCTTGAGTTGATTAACCAAATGGTGTGTATCATCAACGGATAGCGTGGTTTGCGTGGTATAAGCAATATCAACCTGATTAGCAATTTCCAATTTCTCAATATCCGCGGCATTTTCAACCAATGCCACCGCTACACCTGCTTGGCTCTGACCCAGCGTGCCTTCCACCTCTGGATGCCCCTTGTGACCAATCAAAATAACCTGCGTATTTTGTTTTTGCCTGCGCGCCACCTCTTGATGCACTTTGGTCACCAATGGACAAGTGGCATCATAGACAATCGCATCCAGCGCTTTGGCTTGTTTTCTAACCAATTGAGAGACACCATGTGCGCTAAAAATAACCACTTGATGATTAGGCACCTCGTCCATTTCCTTAACAAAAATAGCACCCTTAGCACTAAGATTACGCACCACAAATTTATTATGCACCACCTCATTACGCACATAAACTGGACTGCCGTGTTTGGTTAATGCGCGTTCAACAATTTCAATAGCGCGATCAACACCTGCGCAAAAACCGCGTGGATTGGCGAGTAATATTTTCACAGCGTTATGGCTAAAATATGCACTTGAAACGCCACATCAGCACCTGCCAATGGATGGTTAAAATTCACCCTAATTTTCTCACCCTCAATGCTATCAATACAACCCACATAGGCATCCCCCGTGGGAGTGGTAAATTCTACGGCTGCATCTACTGCTAATGTCATATCACTTGGAAACTCACCCCGTTGCATCACTTGAAAGGCCTCATCATCGCTATCACCAAAGGCCTCAGCAGCACTCAATAAAAAAGTTTGTAATTGACCCAATTTGGCCTCAAGCACACAACGCTCCAAACAAGGGTCAAGTTGTCCATCGCCGATTTCAAATAATAATGACTCATCCCACGCCTCATCAACCAAAGCGCCATTTGCATGGCTTAATTTATAGTGAATTTCGTAACTAGCCATTATTAAACGTGCAAGCTGTTAATATGGTATGCACTTGCTGGCGTAAATCATGGCGATGAACAATCATATCAATCGCACCTTTTTCAAGCAAAAATTCACTGCGCTGAAAGCCTTCAGGTAACTCTTCACGCACCGTTTGCTCAACAACACGAGGGCCGGCAAAGCCAATTAACGCATTAGGCTCAGCGATATGCACATCACCCAACATAGCAAAACTGGCTGAAACACCGCCCATGGTCGGGTCTGTCAAAATAGAAATAAATGGAATTTTTTTATCACTTAATAATTTAAGTATGAGTGATGTTTTGCTCATTTGCATCAGCGAAAATAAGCCTTCTTGCATACGTGCCCCTCCTGATGCTGAAAAACAAATCAACGGCGCGCCCGTTTTGAGGCTATATTGAGCTGCACGCACAAATTTTTCGCCCACAACTGAGCCCATAGAACCGCCCATAAATTTAAACTCAAACGCTGCCACAACGACCTTCATCCCAGTTAATGTCCCCGTTTTGACGACCATTGCCTCTTTTTCACCCGTGGCTTTTTGTGCTTGAATATATCGGTCTTTATATTTTTTTTGGTCTCTAAATTTAAGCGGATCGACCGCCTCCAAATTAGCTGCTATTTCTGCCTGACCCGTCTCATCTAAAAAACTCTCAATCCGCACTCTTGCAGAAATACGCATATGATAATCACACTTAGGGCAAACATACGTTGCGCTTTTTAATTCTTCGGTGTAAATCGTCGCTTCACACTTTGGGCACTTACTCCACAAGCCTTCTGGAATATTTTTTTTAACCACATTGGTGATCGAGGGTAAGATTTTTTCTAGCCAACTCATCTCTAAATCCTTATTTTAATTATTAATTGCTGAGGAAATTTGCTTTGCCAAACTCCCAACACTTGCCAACATTTTAGCCTTATCTTGGGCATATTGCTCAATAAATGCAACCAAAGACGAACCCACAATCACTGCATCGGCATTATTAGACACCAATTTTGCCGTTGCCGCATCTTTAATACCAAAACCCACGCCAACTGGCAAATCAATATAACGGCGAATCCTACCCAAATGATACGTCACTGAATCAATGTCTAAATGCCCTGCCCCCGTCACCCCTTTTAGCGACACAAAATACACAAAGCCTGAAGCAATAGTGGCTAAAAACTCAATACGCGCATCCGTAGTCGTCGGCGCCACCAAAAAAATAAAATCAACATACTGATTATCCAGCGCTTGCTTTAACTCATGCGCCTCCTCTGGCGGCATATCCACCACCAACACCCCATCCACCCCACTATTGCCCGCCGCCTCAGCAAACGCCTGATAGCCAAACACTTCAATCGGATTCAAATATCCCATCAACACAATAGCAGTCGTATTATTGCCTTGTCGAAATTGTCTAACCAACGCCAACACATCACGTAAACTCACCCCAGCTGCCACTGCCCGTTCATGCGATTTGGCAATCACCGGCCCATCCGCCATCGGATCTGAAAACGCCACCCCAAGTTCAATCACATCTGCGCCATTTTCAACCAACACTTGCATTAACTCAAGGGTATTATCCAACCCGCTATCACCTGCGGTGATAAAGGGGATGAAGGCTTTTTTATTGCCTTTTTTTAAAGTCTCAAATACTTTTTTTATTCTACTCATTGGAATAAAACCGTTAATTTTTGTTTTAGTTCATCAAAATCTGAATGTTTAAAATCGTATGGCGCTTGTGGATAAAGCTTTCTATAAATACAAGTTGAAATCTTTTTATTCCTGTTTCTGTCTGTAATATCAAGGCACTGATCAAACTCTTTAAAGCATTGTTTTTTATCCAGTGTGCCAATAATAAAATCATCAAGATTATTCTTAAAAATATAATAATCAGTTGGGATATTCCAATTTAATCCCTTTGTTAAATTATTTATTGCCTTTATACTCTTATCCATGCCACCAATTTTGGCATCATTTTGTTCAAAATCAGCATCAAAAATAAACAAGACTTTTTTGATTGTCTTGCCAATTAATTTAGATTCTTTAGTATAGCTGTTAGTTTTCAATAATAAACTTTTACCATCTGTTGGGAAAATATATTGACCGTATTCAGGCTTTGATGTTATTTTTCCATTTTCTTTTAAGTGCTGTAAGATTTTAATAATAAATCTTTTATCATCTTCACCTTCACAAAAAATCCTCACTCCCAGCCCCTAACTTCCATACCATTATCTATCTCACTAATAATTTCTTCATAATTTAGGACGACGCTTTCTATTTTTTCATCCACTTTTCCAAGTTCAATCAGGGCAATATCCTCATCAGCCAATTTCTTGGCAACTCTAGCATAAGATTCCAAACATTCTTTAGAGTGAGTTGTTGCAAAAACTTGGATATTTTGCTTCTTTGAGATGGTTAAAACTATACCCCACAACTTATCAAAATTTTTATAATGAATGCCGTTTTCTATTTCATCCAAATAAATGGTTGTATCTTTATGCGACAATAAAACAATAATTATTTTGATAAAGTGCCTTATTCCATCTCCAAACTCTGACAGATTAATAAATTTTTCACCTGCTCTTTTCAGCATAATCGTATTTTTAATAATATCCAATTCTTGAATATTAAACATCTCTATTAATGAATCATTGAGTTGTTTGATTTCGCTATTGATTTTTAAATCATCAATAAGATCATTGAGCTGCTGGCTGTCATTACACATTGAAACAAAAATATAATGTTTGAAAGTTGGTAAATGATTTTTTGTATAAATTTCCCCATACCTCTTATGATTTCTAAAATTTACAACATTAACCTCTTCCCGATGCCCCCAATTTCCCCACGCTTGAGTGCCAAAATGTTCTGAACCTATGAAACTATCATACAAAACTAATTTAAATTTTTCATTCATTGCAATATTGAAGTTATCAGTATTTATCTTTGACTCTTCTTTTAACCAGGCTAGAATAAAATCAGATTTTTCTCTATTTTGTTGCACTTCCAACAATAATTTTATTAATTCAAACTCAAACCAAACTCTATCAATCTTAGCCCCTGTATTTTTATTATAATTGTGTTCTTTAAAAATATTGAACGCACTAGACAGTAAAAAACAAGCCTCCATAAAGGCTGTTTTGCCGACATTATTTTCGCCAGTAATTAAATTAACCCGCTCAAAACCCTCAGCCTTAAAATTATCAAAGCACTTGAATTTTTCAATTTCTATATTTTTAATAAAATGTTCGCTCATCACAACGCCTACTTTGCCCCAAATTTGTGCACTGCTTCAACCAAAACTTGCATATTCTCAGGGTCAACATCAGGGGTGATGCCGTGACCAAGGTTAAAAATATGCCCTGTATTGCCTTTGAATTGTGCCAATACTTTTTTGACTTCTTGTTCAATGACGGCGGGTGAGGCATACAAAACGGCAGGGTCAAGATTGCCTTGAATGGCAACTTGGCTGCCAATCTGGCGCTCAACCTCACCCAGCTCAACTGTCCAATCAATGCCAACGCCATCACAGCCTGTATTGGCAATTTCATTAAGTTGTTTGCCGCCATTTTTACTAAATAAGGTGATTGGGGTGTTTGGGTGTTGTGCCTTTACTTTTGTAATGATTTTTGCCATATAATCCAGTGAAAAATCTAGGTAGTTTTGCTTGGATAAAACCCCGCCCCAAGTGTCAAATATCATTACACTATCGGCACCCGATAAGATTTGTTGGTTAAGATAATAAATCACACTATCGGCTAATTTACTCAATAATAAATGCAGTGCTTTTGGCTCATTAAATAACATCGCCTTTGTTTTGGCGAAGGTTTTACTACTGCCGCCTTCAATCATATAGGTGGCTAGCGTCCAAGGGCTGCCGCTAAACCCAATCAACGGCACCCGGTTATTAAGTGCTTTTTTAATAGTTGCAACGCCATCAAAAACATAGGTTAAATCGTCGTTTAAATTGCTGGGTAGATTTTGGATGTCTTTTAAGTTTTGGATAGGGTGTTTAAATTTTGGCCCTTCGCCCTCTGAAAAATACAGCCCCAAACCCATCGCATCAGGAATGGTTAAAATGTCTGAAAATAAAATCGCGGCATCTAAATCAAACCTGTCAATCGGTTGCATGGTTACTTCACAGGCCAATTCTGGATTTTTACATAGAGATAAAAAATCCCCTGCTTTTTTGCGAGTGGCGCGATATTCTGGCAAATAACGACCTGCTTGGCGCATTACCCAGATTGGGGTGCGAGAAACGGGCTTTTTTTGCAGGGCGTTTATATAATCAGACATAATTCTGGATAGATGGATTAATTAGTGTGTAATTATAGCGATTTTGCTTAGCATTCGGGCGAAAAAAAAGCCACATAATGGTGGCTTTTTTGTCAATTGATCAGGTTTATCGTTTAAATGTGCCAAAACGTGATTTAAATTTCTCAACACGACCAGCACTATCCATAATTTTTTGCTTACCAGTATAAAAAGGATGGCAACTTGAGCAAACATCAAGATGCAATTCTTCTTTGCCAATGGTTGAGCGTGTTTCAAATTTATTGCCGCAAGAGCAAGCTACTTTAACGGTGTCGTAATTAGGGTGAATATCTGTTTTCATGGGCTTAAAATAAAGTTAAATCTCGAAAGAGGACAAATTATACACGACCTACGCCCCAGTATTTTATTTATTTCTAAGTCGCGTAGCATTGCCAATAACAATCAGTGAGCTAATCGGCATCACAATCGCAGCAAACAGCGGTGTTACAATAGCCATCATTGCCAGCGGCACCATAAACATATTGTATATTAACGCAAAAGCAATGTTTTGTTTAATAACTCGATTGGTGCGTTTGGCCAGATTAATCATAGCAATAATCGGCAATAAACTGGATGTCAACAACACCACATCCGAATGATTAACCGACACATCACTGCCCGACCCAATTGCCATACTGGTATCTGCCTGTACTAGTGCTGGCGCATCATTCACCCCATCGCCAATCATCAGCACGCGATATTTTTCTTGTAATTGCTGAATATAATCTGCCTTATCTGCTGGCAATGCTTGGGCAACCACCTGTTTAATATTTAAATAATCAGCCACTTTTTGAGTCACCGCTTGGCTATCGCCACTCAAAATACTCACTTGCTTGCCTAACGCTTGTAGTTGTTTGACTACTGCCCGTGCATCTGTTTTTATTTGATCTGACAACGCCACAAAACCCAAAATCCCTTGCGAGTTGGCACACCAAATACAACTCGCTCCTTGGCACTCAATGTGCTGAGATTTTTCCAGCATTTGCTGATCTACTGGGTGCGTATCCTCTACAAATGACAAACGACCAACCCGATACGATTGCCCCTCGATAGTAGCACTCACGCCCTGACCTGGCACGGAATTAAACGCGGAAACTGGCAAAAATGTATCCCTATTTTTTGCCACAATTGCCTGTGCCAATGGATGTTCAGAACGCTTTTCAATACTCGCCATAATTTGAATCAAATTGTCACACTTGGCTTCTATCTGAGTAATTTCAAACTCACCCAGCGTCAATGTACCCGTTTTGTCAAACACCACCCAATCCACTTGATCTAGCACCTCAAAAACATTACTAGTTTTAATCAACATATTGTCTTTAATGGCCGCACCACTTGCCACGGCTATACTCATCGGTGTTGCCAAACCAAAGGCACAAGGGCAGGTAATAATCAGCACGCTGGTGGCACTGAGTAACGCCAAATCCACCCCTTGCGGATACCAATAAATAAACGTAGCCGTTGCCAACAATAGCGTTATGGCCACAAAATACGGGATAATTTTGTCAATACTGCAAACAATGGCACTTTTATTGTGTTGCGTGTTTTCTACCAGGCTAACGATTTTGCCCAGTGCGGATTGTTTTAATGTCTTTTCAGCCAATATTTCTAACCCGCCCTGGCCATTAACAGAACCGGCAAATACCTCATCACCCAAACCTTTGACAATCGGCCGAGCCTCCCCTGTGAGCAATGATTCATCCGCCTCACTCACACCGAATACCACACGCCCATCAACTGGAATACGCTCACCTGGTTTAATCAAAATTCGGTCATTGATATTGATGGCACTGATTGGGGTGATGATTTCTTCATCGGCTTTTATCACCAAGGCTACTTTTGGCTGCAATTGTTGCAACGAGCTGGCCACAGAAATAGAGGATTTTTTAGCCGAACTTTCCAAATAACGACCAATCAAAATCACAAAAATAAAATTCACCACCGTATCGAAATACACCTCCCCTTTGGCAGAAAATCCAAACAACACATAAACTGAATAAAAATAAGTCGTTAAAGCGCCAATACTAATCGGCACATCCATATTCATAACGCCATTTTTAAGACCGTTATAGGCATTAGTCAAAAATCCTAGCCCCGAATAAAACAAAGTCGGCGTTGCCAATGCCAATCCCAGCCATTGAAAATAATGATAATACTTGCCATCACTTGCTCCCGTATATATGGCAATGGAAATCCACAATAAATTCATCATGGTAAATGCGGCAAATCCAATTTTATACAGCATGGCTTTGTTAGACCGATTGGCTATTTGTTCGGCAATATTTTGCTCGTACGGCATGGCACTATAGCCCAAATCAGCCAAGCGCTGCATAATGGCTGATAATTGAATAGCCTGTGCCTGCCAGCTGATGCGAATGCGTTTATCCGTCAAACTGGCTCTAACCCAATTGATGCCTGACATCGAGCCAAGCGATTTTTCAATCAACCAAACACAAGCAGCGCAATGAATAGTGTCACTAATCAAGGTAATGATTTTCTCATCCGCATCAGTAACCTCTAAAAAAGGCTGCTGAAAAACGGCTGCATCATAAAATTCAAGCGGATATTCAAGATCTACGGCAGGTAAAATTGAACCCGTTTGCTGCTGATAAAAAGCACCTAAGCCACTTTGATAAATCGTTTGGCACACGCTCGCACAGCCTGCACAACAAAAATCATGGAGTGACTGGTCAATATTCGCCTGAATGCGATGACGGCTTGTGACTTCTAGTCCGCAGTGAAAACAAGAATTACTCATAGCGGACAATTTTATTATATTTAAGGCGTTATGCGTTTACAATATGAGCCAAGTTAATTTGAATTTTTTTTATACAACATTTACTATTATACAAATGTATTATTTTTACCAAAAACACACGCCCTGGAAGGCTTTTAAATGAACATTCACACCATTATTCTGGCTGCGGGCAAAGGCACGCGCATGCACTCATCAAAACCAAAGGTATTACAAACCTTATCCAGCCACACTCTGCTAGAGCACGTGCTAATTCAGGCCAAGGCCATTAGCCAAAAAGTGCATATAGTCTATGGCTTCGGTGGCAATCAGGTCAAACAAGCCATTAACGATAATTCAATCAACTGGGTTGAGCAGGCTCAGCAATTAGGCACCGGACATGCGGTAGCACAAGCCATGCCACAGATTGAAGATGACTCAATCTCGCTTATATTGTATGGCGACGTGCCACTAATTCGCTCTCAAACCCTAAAACGCCTTATTCAGGTTGCACAAGATACTGATATTGCCCTGCTATCTGTTATGTTAAACAACCCCACTGGCTATGGTCGTATCGTTCGTCAAAATCATATTATTCAGGCCATTGTTGAGCAAAAAGATGCTGATACAACGCAGCTAGCCATTAAGGAAGTGAATACGGGCATTATGGCAGTCAATACACAACTGCTGAAAAAATACTTGGCTGGCTTAACTGCCAATAATGCGCAAAATGAGCTATATTTAACCGATATTGTCAAGTCCGCTGTTAATGATAAAAAAACAGTTGGCTCTATCCTTGCCACTGATGAATTTGAAGTGGCAGGGGTTAATGACAAAGTGCAACTGGCCACGTTGGAGCGGGTTTTTCAGAAAAATCAGGCAATTGGTTTTATGCAACAAGGGTTGACGCTAAAAGATCCTGCGCGGTTTGATTGTCGTGGCACATTGCGTTTTGGACAAGATTGTGATATTGACATCAACACGCTAATAATCGGCGAAGTAACCTTGGGCAATAATGTCACTATTGCGGCTAATTGCAGTATAAAAAACGCTAAAATCGGCGATAATGTAACGATACTCGCCAATTGTGTTATTGAAGAGGCAGTGATTAATCAGGGCGCTTGTATCGGCCCATTTGCCCGCATTCGTCCACAAGCCAACATTGGTGAGGACGCCAAAATCGGCAATTTTGTTGAAATCAAAAAATCTACCATCGGCAAAGGCTCAAAAGTCTCACATCTAAGTTATATTGGCGATACTACCATGGGGGATGCGGTAAATGTCGGTGCCGGCGTTATCACCTGTAATTATGATGGGGTTAATAAATACCAAACCATTATTGGCAATGGCGCTTTTATTGGCTCTGACTCCCAATTAATTGCCCCTATTAACATTGGGGAAAATGCCACTATTGGCGCTGGATCTACTATCACAAAAGCCTCTCCAGAAGGCCAACTAACCTTAAGCAGAGCCAAGCAAATCACAATGAAAAACTGGCAACGCCCCACTAAAGATTAATTTTTTTTCACCCTTAACCCACCCAGAACCCTTATGTTAAAACTGCCTAGAAATGTCTGGATATTAACAGCCAGCCTGTCACTGTTTATGTCACTTAGTATATTTATCATTTTCCTAGGCGGCATTATCGGCGAATCTTTATCACCCATCAAAACCTTGTCAACCCTACCTGTCGCCTTATTAGTAGTTGGCACTGCTAGCAGCATCCTACCGATTGGCAAATTGATGATACGATTTGGTCGCCGTTCTGTTTTTTTAAGCGTTTGCCTCTACACATTAATCATCATCTCACTGGCAATCATAGCACTGCAAATTGAATCATTCGCCTTATTTTGCTTAACCACTTTTCTATTCGGCATCACCACTGCCACCATGAACCAATTTAGATTTGCCGCATTAGAAAGTGTGGATAAAGCCCTCAGTGCCACCGCAGTTTCAGCCGTTTTGGTGGGTGGCTTGGTGTCTGCTTTTTTAGGTCCTGAATTGGCAACACTCGGACAACATTTATTAGCCACGGAATTTGTTGGGTCGTTTGTCTTATTAACGGGCTGCTTCGTGTTGGCTTTTGCCCTATTATGGCATTACCAAGCACCAAAAATAACCCAACACGAACAACAAACCTCCAGCAGAAGTCTAACAACCATCATCAAACAGAGGGTGTTTATTATTGCTATGTCCAGTGCTACAGTGGGCTATATTGTTATGAGTTACCTAATGACTGCCACCCCAATAAGCCTGCATGTGATTGATGGATTTTCACTAGAACAAACCAAATTTGTCATTCAATCGCACGTAATCGCTATGTTTTTACCCTCGTTATTCACCCCGCTAATAGTCAAATTATTAGGCGTTAGTCGTATGATGATCACCGGCGTTTTACTCTACTTCATCTGCATTGGCATCGCACTGGCTGGCCACACCATTGATCACTACTGGATAGCGCTGATTTTGTTAGGACTTGGCTGGAACTTTTTATTCATTGGCGGCACCAGCCTATTACCAAGGTCATACCACAACAATGAAAAATACAAGGTTCAAGCTCTGAATGATTTTTTAATATTCAGCCTACAAGCCACCGCCTCACTTTCTGCGGGCTGGTTTGTGTTTAATTTTGGCTGGGAGGGTGTGTTGCTATCAGTGATACCACTGTTAATCGTACAACTCATTCTACTACTTTGGTGGCTAAAAGCCAAGGTGTAGTTGTTCAAGTGTTTTATGCTCTAAGTGCAACCTTACCCCTAAAAAACGCAAACGAGCCAATATTAACCAGCACAAAGATACTGTACTGGGCACATCAAAGGCACTTCTTCTAATTCCAATAACTTGAGACCTTTGCATAAATCAACCCAAATTACACAAATCCAGTAAAATAACAACCATCTAAATAGTCAACCCTTAAAAACCACCCAACCACTTGATTTATAACAATAAACATAA
>JAJRPY010000046.1 GCA_024280535.1 Gammaproteobacteria bacterium
ATATTAACCAGCACAAAGATACTGTACTGGGCACATCAAAGGCACTCCTTCTAATTCCAATAACTTATTGTTTTTTTAGGTACAATACTCATCAATACCAAATATCGGAAGGGATAATGGTGGCTTTAATAAATATTGGTATGAACATCACTTGGTCGCTTGTTTCTTACTCTACTTTTTGCGACTAGTGATTTTCAACGTTACCCAAAGGAAGGAAAAATATGAAGAAAATATTAAACAACATTTACAATATGTTAGTAGTGTTTGGAGCCGATCCTCGAAAAACAATTCACTCGATCAAAGGACTGCCTTATTATCTCAGAAACCTCCAGTTACTTAAAAAGCAGCAAAAATCTACAGTTAAAGAATTTCCTTTTGGAAAGTTCTACCCCTGTCTTAATGACAGATTTTCTAATGGCGGCATAGCCACAGGTCATTACTTCCATCAAGATTTATTAGTGGCAAGAAGGATTCATCTTAACAACCCAAATATTCATGTTGACGTTGGCTCAAGAATTGATGGTTTTGTCGCTCATGTGGCTGCATTCCGTCCAATTGAAGTCATTGATATACGACCACTGTCTAATGAAGTGCCAAATATGAAATTTCTACAAGCCGACTTGATGGTGCCAATTAAAGATGATTTAGTTGAATACTGTGATTCCTTGTCATGCCTGCATGCTATAGAGCATTTCGGCTTGGGCAGATATGGCGATCCAGTCAACTATGACGGCTATATTCTTGGGTTAGACAATTTATATTGTATGTTGAAAAAAGGTGGAAAACTCTATTTTTCTGTTCCAATTGGGCCGCAACGAATTGAGTTTGATGCCCATAGAGTTTTTTCTCTGAGTTATTTGCTGGAATTATTTTGCAACAAATATCATATAGATCACTTTTCGTTTGTCGATGATCGAGGCGATCTGCATGAATGCGCACAGATAACTAAAGAAAACGAGCAAAATAACTTCGGGTGTATCTATGGCTGTGGCATCTTTGAGATGACGAAATTATGAGTGCAAAAGCTGCCACAACAATTATAAAAAGACCACTCTAAAATTGTATGCCTTCAATTTCAGCAATGGTGTGAATGTCTTTATCGCCGCGACCTGAAAGATTGATAATAATATTTTTATCTTTGCCGAGTTCTTGCGCCAATTTCATACCATACGCCACGGCATGAGAGGATTCTAACGCTGGTAAAATACCCTCGACTTTAGTCAGCGTATGGAATGCTGCTAATGCTTCATCATCAGTAATAGCAACGTATTGCGCACGACCAGAATCTTTTAAATAAGCATGCTCCGGACCCACACCTGGATAATCCAACCCAGCAGAAATAGAATGTCCCTCAATAATTTGACCATTGTCATCTTCCATCAGATAAGTACGATTGCCGTGCAATACGCCCACACTGCCTGCACATAAAGGTGCAGCGTGCGCTGTTGGGCCTTTTTCAAGACCGTATCCAGCTGCTTCAACCCCATAAATATCAACCGCTTCATCCTCAATAAATTCATAAAATAAACCAATCGCATTTGACCCACCACCCACGCACGCCACCAAGGCATCTGGCAAACCCCCCACCTGCTCGGCAAATTGAGCCTTGGCCTCCTTGCCAATAACAGACTGAAAATCGCGCACCATCATTGGATATGGATGTGGCCCGGCAACAGTGCCAATGATATAAAAGGTGTCATCAATATTGGTCACCCAATCGCGCATAGCTTCATTTAACGCATCTTTTAAAGTTTTGGAGCCTGAGGTCACTGGAATAACCGTCGCACCGAGCAGTTTCATTCTAAATACATTAAGCGCCTGACGAGCCACATCCACTTCACCCATATACACCACACACTCCATCCCCAATCTTGCTGCCACAGTCGCTGTTGCCACGCCATGCTGACCTGCACCAGTTTCGGCAATAATACGAGTCTTGCCCATGCGTTTGGCCAATAGCGCCTGACCAATGGTATTATTAACTTTATGCGCGCCAGTGTGATTTAAATCTTCACGTTTTAGATAAATTTGCGCCCCTCCTAGCCGCTTGCTTAGATTTTGCGCATGATACAGTGGCGTTGCCCGACCCACATAATGCCTTAAGTCATGCTCAAATTCTCCAATAAAATCCGCATCATCTTTGTATTTTGCATAAGCATCCTTAAGCTCAGTAATTGCTGTCATCAACGTTTCTGCAACGAAAATACCGCCATATTGCTCGAAATGCCCTTTATCATCTGGTAAGTTGTAATTATTCATATTCTGGAAATGGTTTGTTTAATACATTTAAATAAGGCCTAAAGGCAAATAATCGATTACGCTTATTTTCGGTTAATTCTTTTAAAATTTCAACCCTCACCAAGTCATCTACAATATTTTTTGCCGTGGCACTAGACACCTCTAATTGCACGCGCACATCCTCAACATTGACAAAAGGCGTTTGAAATAATTTTTCCAGCAAGCGTAAATTATTATGCGCCCGATTGCCTGTATTGTCCCTAATAACTTGAGTTAAGCGATCATTTAAATCCAGCACATCATTCAAAATTTCAATACTATGTTTGGCCGTTTGTTCTACACCTTTAAGAAAAAACAACAACCAATCTGACAATTTATTGTCCATTCTAACGTTCATTAATTTTTGATAATAGCTATTTTTATTCGCCTCAAAAAATGCCGACATATACAGTAATGGCTTAGACAGTAGCTGATTGCTCACCAAATATAGCGGTATTAAAATCCGACCAACCCTGCCATTACCATCTAAAAATGGATGAATGGTTTCAAATTGATAATGAATAATGGCCATTTTTATAATATCTGGCACTAGGTGCTGGCTGTGTAAAAAATTTTCCAAATCACCCATTAATTTATTCACAAAATCAGGATGTGGCGGGATGAAATCAGCACTATTAATATTACTGCCACCAATCCAATTTTGCGAAGTTCTAAATTCACCCGGCATTTTCTCCATCCCCCTGCCAGAAGACAACAAAATTTTATGAATTTGTTTAATCAGACGTGTGCTAATTGGCATGGTGTCTAGGTTATCAATAGCCTGCGTTATTGCCTCAATATAAAGTTTAACTTCTAGCCAGTCGTCTTTTTGCTCTATTTTAATGTCACTTTCTTTTTTAAACGCATCTTCAATCACCGTTTGAGTGCCTTCAATTTTGCTTGATTGGGTCGCCTCATTATTAATAAAACTTATGATAAATAAGTCAATATTTGGCACCATTCTTGCCATGGCATTCAACTCACCCAATAAGCGGGTTGATTTTTCCATCTGCACCTGCATTAAACCGTCATCAATTTCAAACAAATGATCAATCTCATTTGGTAAAAAATATTGATAGTCAAAAGCATGAATGGATTGGAAATGACCCGATTGAAATTGTGATATTTTCATTAGAAACTCCAAAAACGCGCCACTTTTTAATTAAGTGATGAAATAAGAAAATCCATATTTTACTTTATTGCCTTAAAGTAAAATAAGAAAACCCATAAGTTACTTTATTGCCTTAAAGTAAAATAAGAAAACCCCTATTTTGCTTTTTGTTGCTTTATTGTTACTTTTTTACCCAAAATAACACAAGGCAATTAATTCATATTGGCTAAAAATTGTTTGATTTTATCAATATCTTTGACCCCTTTTGCACTTTCCACACCACTAGAAACATCAACCGCATAAGGACTAACCTGTCTAATAGCAGCAGATACTGTGTCAGGTGCAAGCCCGCCTGCCAAAATAATGGGTAAATCAATCTCAACTTTAGCCAACGACCAATCAAAATGCTCGCCCGTGCCGCCGTAAATATCCTGATTAAACGCATCTAACAATAGCCCGCTGGCTTGATGATAGGCATCTGCCATACTGCTAATATCAGTCTTGGCAGTCACACGCAAAGCCTTGATAAACGGCATGGCATATTGTGCGCATTGCGCCGGCGTTTCATCGCCATGAAATTGCAAAGTATCCAACGGCACTTCGCACAATACTTCATCAATAAAATCCGCATCCGCATTAACAAACAAACCCACTCGATTAATAAAAGGCGGCAATGCTTGAACAATATCCAGCGCTTGATTAATGTCGATATGTCTTGGCGATTGTTGATAAAAAACCAAGCCAATTGCGTCAATACCCAGCATAGCCGCATCCTGTGCGTTTTGCGCATTCGTAAATCCACAAATTTTAATTTTCATTTATTTTCCTTCAGCGTCTAATTGAGCCCTGATAGCATCACGATCAATCCACCAATCTTCGCCCACTAATTGATCAATCGCACTGGACAATTTAGACAAAAACACCTCTGGCTTATCCAATTGCAATGTTTTACGCCACAAATCAAACGTAGATTGGTCTGATACATGCGAAT
>JAJRPY010000047.1 GCA_024280535.1 Gammaproteobacteria bacterium
CACTTAGCATTTCTTTCTTAGCCCTATTTAGATGGCAATCTTCATATTTTTCTCCGCTATTGCACCAACAATCATCTTGTATTTTTGTTTTTGAGGCTATCATTAATGTGCGTCTAAACCTTAATTTAGTTTTGTAATCAAATTTTTTAATAATACTATCTATATCGTCTAAAAAACTACCCATATATATTCGGCACCAGTATCTAACTATTAGTATCAGGCATTATCACTCTAATACGGCATTAAAAACTAAATCAGACAAATTTACCTATTTTTTATCAAAAATTTGTCAATATCTGATTTAGAATTTATACGCATTGTACCGAAAAACAAGACTTTTCTGCAAGAAATGCTGGTGCTATTATGCCTACGTAACTGAGAATACTTATTGTACTATTGATTTTAAGTTTAAACAAATTACCACGCATGATAGCAAGGGTCAAAAAAGACTGAGTAGCACCGCTGACAAACAGTTTAATTAAACCTTTGAAAAATTCATTTGGAAAAAATAAAAATTATTCATAATAACGATTTGCTTGATGGCTTTGGCACAATGTATTTACCATATATTTTGAGCAAAAATACCCCCATGCGAATAAAAAAATTAACAATATGTATTCCCCAGTCGCAGTATTGCCACCGATTCTAGATATTTGAGAGACTTGGCAAGATTTCTATCAATTATTGCGCAAAACATACTTTAAACGTTGATCCACTGCCTATTTTGCTCTTAATATTCAATTGTGCATTATGTCTTTGGGCAATATGACTCACAATTGCCAAACCTAGACCTGTACCGCCTTGTTCTTTAGATCTGCCTTTGTCAATTCGATAAAATCTTTCTGTTAGATGGGGTAAATGCTTATCGGCAATGCCTTTGCCAAAATCCTCAACATCCAGACACAATTTATGCTCGCCATCTGCATACCACCTGACAATAATTTTGGTTTCTACTGGGGTGTAAAAAATCGCATTTTGTATTAAATTGGTGCACAAACTGATGATTTCTGTTTCAACGCCCACTATGGTCTTATCAGTATTAATTTCCACGATTACTGCTTGGCTGAACGCTTGGCAAACATGATTAATAATCTTTGCCATATTGAGGTCAACGCTAATATTTTGAATATCATCGGTACTTTCTAGGCGTGAAAGCGTTAATAAATCTTCAATAATGCTTTGCATACGTTCGGTTTGTTCGTATGCAATGTTAATTGGGCTGGATAATGATGCGGCTAAGTGCTCATCTGCCTTGACCATTTCCAAATAACCTGAGATAACGGTGAGTGGCGTGCGTAATTCATGGGATGCGTTTGAAATAAAACTTTTGCGCATTTCTAGTGTTTTATTCCTTTTGGTGATGTCACGAGCGATTAATAACTTTGAATTGGTATCAATGATAATCAATTTTAATAATAATTGTATGGAGAGGTCTTTGGGTGATTCTATCTCAATCTCGCTGTCATGTTCGCCGGCGTTTAATAGCTGATATAACTTAGGCGAGCGCACTAAATTGTTAATACACTGCCCTCGGTCGCCTTTGATAATGTTAAGCAACACTTTGGCTTTGTCATTACTCCAATCTAGCTCATTATTTTGATTAAGCGTAATGGCAGCATAAGGAAAGCCTTTTAGAATGCGTTGTGAGCGCTTTAATAAGGCATTCATACGCTTTTTTCTATGGTTGCTTTTATGTTTATCTTGTAGCACTTGATGGTGAATTTTTTCCCATATCCCGCCACCCTCTGGCACCTTATGCTGGAGACTGCCGTTAGCTATCCAATGGTAGAATTGAAAAATCCTATAATAAAGCCAAATAATATAGCCCAACAAACTAACAGCTATGCTGATTAACCAATCCCCTGTTAATAAGCCAGTAGCCAACATAATAACGATGGCAAAGGTTATGTGGCGCTTTTCAACAGACAATATAAACGGCTTCATGGCATATCAGCACTAAATCGATAGCCCATACTGCGCACGGTCTGGATATATCTGTCTGCCTCATAAGGTTTTAATATTTTTCTTAACCTTAAAATATGCACGTCAACAGTACGCTCATCTATGGCAACAAACCTTCCCCAAACCTCATCAAGCAACTGGGTGCGCTCAAACACCCTATCTCTATTTTTCATCAAAAAATGCAATAAGCGAAACTCTGTTGCACCTATAGTGACACGCTGACCATCAATACGCAATAAATGTTGTGTTGGATTGAGGGCAATACTGTCAATCATTAACTCATTGTTAATATTCAGCCCTCGCGCTCTACGCAACAAAGAACGCATGCGCGCATCCAGCTCTTTTAGCAATACGGGCTTAGTCATATAATCATCAGCCCCCATATCAAACCCTTTAACCTTGTCTTCTTCGCTGGATTTTGCCGTTAGCATCATTATCGGCACATATTGAAGTCCCTCAAATTGCCTAATTTTGTTAATCAACTTGGTGCCATCAATATCTGGCAGCATCCAATCAAGCAGCACCAAATCTGGTGCACCATCCTTTAACAAATCTAGTGCCTGATAACCCGTATTAGCCTTGAGTGTATTGTATTGCTTGGATTGCAAAAATGTATTAAGCATTGTCAATATCACCTTATCATCCTCAACAATTAAAATAGTAAACATAGCGTTGTCCATACAATTATCCTACTCTAGCCCAGTATGGCGAATATCTTGGCCATTAACAAAATAAACCACGTATTCACAAATATTTTGCGAATGGTCGCCAATTCTTTCTAAAGCCCGTGCACACCAAATAACTTTTAACATAGTTTTGATATGACGAGGATTTTCCATCATATAGGTCACCAATATTCTTGAAACTCGGTCAAACTCTTGGTCAATTTGCCTATCAGTTTGAGCCACTTTGGTCGCTTGCTCTACATCCATACGAGCAAACGCATCCAGTGCATCTCGCAACATAGCAATCACTTGCTCGCCTAGCCGAAAAAGTTCAGCATACATATTGGTATCGTCTTGTATAGAGGTTAGTTTTTGCGTATAACGACCAATTTTTTCTGCCTCATCGCCAATGCGCTCAAGATCTGTAATAACCTTAATCACCGCAATAATCAGCCTAAGGTCACCAGCAGCTGGTTGTCTTTTGGCAATCAATTGGGCACATTTTTTATCAATTTCAACTTCGATTTTATTAATCTTATCATCTGATTCTGCTACCTCTTTTGCCAGCTCATTATTTTGCTCAATCAGCGCACTAATGGCCTTTTCCACTTGACTTTCAACCAGCCCACCCATCTTTAAAACCTTATTTTTAACGCCTTCTAACTCTTGATTATATTGTCGTGAAATGTGTTGTATTTCCATCATATTGCCCCTTAATAATTATCCAAATCTGCCAGTGATATAGTTTTCAGTTAATTGATGCTCCGGGTTAGTAAAAACCGTATTAGTCTTATTAACCTCAACTAAATGCCCCATATGAAAATAAGCCGTTCTTTGTGATACTCTGGCCGCCTGCTGCATAGAATGCGTAACAATTACAATGGTGTATTTTTTGCTTAAACTAATCATCAATTCTTCAATCACAGCAGTGGCAATTGGGTCAAGTGCCGAAGTGGGTTCATCCATCAAAATAACTTCCGGATCAATGGCAATCGTTCTGGCAATACATAATCGCTGTTGTTGTCCGCCCGAAAGTCCGGTGCCTGGCTTGTGTAATAAATCTTTTACTTCTTTAAAAAGACCCGCCCGTATTAAACTTTTTTCCACCAACGCATCCAGCTCAATTTTATTACTTGCCAAGCCGTGCAATTTTGCCCCATAAGCCACATTATCATAAATAGATTTTGGAAAAGGATTGGGTTTTTGAAACACCATGCCCACGCGTGCACGCAATAAAACAGGGTCTTGATGTTTTTGATAAATATCTTCACCATCTAATTTAATAGCACCACTGATACGGCAATCTTGAATCGTATCATTCATCCGATTAAGACATCGCAGCAAAGTAGATTTGCCACACCCAGAAGGTCCAATCATAGCGGTAATTTGGTTTTTCCCAATGTCAATACTGGCATCAAATATAGCTTGCTTGTCACCATAAAAAACCTCTACATTGCGAGTAGAAAATTTTGCGTCATCAATAAAAGGCTTGCCAACAGTCTTGTCAATCTCTATATCAAACTCTTCTCCATTTTGTTTATTTATCATTGCTTTTCCCTACCATTTCTTTTCAAATTTTTTACGCATTATGACGGCCAGAAAATTCATAACAACCAAAAACCCTAACAATACCATAATAGCCGCTGAAGTTTTCTCTGTGAAAGCACGTTCTGGCGAATCGGACCACAAATATATTTGCACTGGAAGCACAGTTGCCGGATCAGTAATGCCTTGAGGCACATCCGCAATAAAGGCCACCATGCCAATCATCAGTAACGGTGCAGTTTCACCGAGTGCTTGTGCCATACCAATAATGGTACCTGTTAATATACCTGGCATCGCAGCTGGAACAACATGATGAAAAGTGGTTTGTACGCGTGAAGCGCCCAAGCCTAATGCTGCCTCACGAATAGAGGGAGGAACCGCCTTTAGTGCCGCCCTAGAGGAGATAATAATAGTCGGCAGTGTCATTAGCGTTAGCACCAAGCCGCCAATCAATGGCACCGATCTTGGAACGCCAAAAAAACCAATAAATACTGCCAATCCTAACAAGCCAAAAACAATAGAAGGTACGGCGGCTAAATTATTAATATTAATTTCGATAATATCCACCCATTTATTATTTTTAGGCGCAAACTCTTCAAGATACACAGCGGCCGAAACACCGATTGGAAAAGACAACAACATAGTGACAAGCATTGTCAACAGCGAACCCATCATTGCCCCCTTAATACCCGCTTGTTCAGGCTCCCTAGAGTCTCCTTGGGTAAAAAAGGTAATATTAAATCGCTTTTCAAGGCGATTTTCAGCCAATAATTTATCAATCCAAACCAACTGAAAGTTTTTAAGTCTGCGTTCTGATTCTGGCAAGTCTCGGTTAATATTGCCCTTCATAAATACATCCACATCATCCCTAGCCAAAAACCATAAAGATTGTCGAGTGCCAATGGTATCAGGATTATTGATAACAAAATCTCTAAGCTGATAGACTGCACTTTTACTCACTAACTGCCTAAGTGCTTTTTTTTGCTTTCTGCCCTTGGCGCTAGGAAACATTGTGTTTAGTGATTGGTTAATAATTTTTCTATAATTAGCCTTAAATAACGCTTCCTCGCTATATTGAGCATCTAATTTCAGCAATTTTCTATCTATATCTATATCAATATTAATATAAGTTTGTTGAAAAGCTGGAAACCCTGTAATGGAAATATTGATTATTAACAATGACAAAAATGCAACACTCACCGCAATAGCGCTTAGTCCATAAATTCGAAAACGCTTTTCCTTTGCATAGCGTTTAGCCAGTTTAGCTTGTATTTTTTTTGTATTACTAATCATACTGCTCCCGATATTTACGCACTATATACAATGAAATAATATTAAGCACCAATGTGGTTAAAAATAATCCTACCCCCAATGCAAATGCTGCCAGTGTTTTTGTACTATCCAACTCTTGATCGCCCGTTAGCAGGGTAACCA
>JAJRPY010000048.1 GCA_024280535.1 Gammaproteobacteria bacterium
AACAAGCCACTAATATGCCTTGCCCTAATCAATTGGTGGAATATGGCGGTTCTTATCAGCATATTGGATTATTTGAACGCTTAAGTGCTGATCAGCAAAGACCAGCCACTAAGTGCTATCCTGCAGGGCATGCAAGTGGTGGGTTTTCCTTGTTGTCGCTATTATTTTTATTGGTGGCAGTAATTTCTAGAAAAAAAATATTAGCCTTGGTGATGTTTTTAGGCTGGAGTATGGCAGGGTATAAGATGCTTATTGGTGATCATTTTTTAGGTCATGGCGTGGTAACTATGGTGCTTGCTTGGCTAATCGTGCTGATAATTGCCGATAGTATCGAGAAAATTGGGCATAGATTTTTTAATAGAGACCTTTGCATAAATAGGGATGATTAGCAAAATTTAATTTTTAATCAATGGGTGATTTTCTTAAACCCAACCCTGGCAGGGTCAGCGCTACACAGCAATCCTCTGGGAGGGCTAAGGTAGGGTTTAAAAAATTGCCAAGTGACTGAAAAGTGGATTTTTGATGATTATTCATATTTATGCAAAGGTCTCTAATAAGAATATCAATTAATAAACTAACACTCAGCAATAAAAGTGATTATAATAGTCCGATTATTCAGATTGAAGATAGACGAGTTATTATGAAGACATTTAGCGCTAAAGCACATGAAGTAAAAAGAGATTGGTTCCTAGTGGATGCCAATGGTAAGACCTTAGGCCGTTTGGCCACTGAAATCGCATCTCGCCTTCGTGGCAAGCATAAGCCAGAATATACGCCGCATACAGACACAGGCGATTATATGGTGATTATCAATGCAGAAAAGGTTAAGGTCACTGGTAAGAAATTTGATGACAAGATGTATTATCATCATACAGGTTATGTAGGTAATTTAAAATCCATCGCTTTTAAAGATTTACAAGCCAAAAAACCAGAAGAAATTATCAACAAGGCCGTTAGAGGTATGCTACCAAAAGGCCCTTTAGGCAGAGATATGTTTAGAAAGATGAAAGTATTTGCAGGTTCTGAGCATTCACATGCCGCACAACAACCGCAAGTTTTAGATATTTAAGGTAAGAATTATTATGGCAAAAACAGAAATATTTTACGCAACAGGCAGAAGAAAAACATCAGTGGCTCGTGTTTATATGAGCAAAGGCAAGGGTGTATTTACCGTTAATAAACGTCCAATGGATGAATATTTTGGTCGTGAGACTGCTTCAATGATTATTAACCAACCGTTAGATACTGTTGAAATGAGAGATAAATTCGATTTTAACATCATCGTTAAAGGCGGCGGCGATACTGGTCAAGCAGGCGCCATTCGTTTGGGTGTAACACGCGCTTTGATGGAATACGATAACGACCTCAGGCCTGATTTACGCAAAGCCGGCTTCGTTACTCGTGATGCTAGAATTGTAGAGCGTAAGAAAGTGGGTCGTAAGAAGGCGCGTAAGAGCGAGCAGTTCTCAAAACGTTAATTTTCCTTGTCAACAGACAACAAAAAACCCGCTACTAGCGGGTTTTTTATGGCTTAAGATTTATCAATAAAATCGTATTTGGAGAGTTTGTTGTAAGTAATGATAGATTGTACGGTTTGAATATATTCATAGCCAATTTCAGCATAACTGCCCAAACCTTCAGCAAGGGCTATGCCAGTAATCGGCTGTTGCTGATCGCGCTTGTGTTTGCGAATTTTTCTAAGCGTTTCATAAGCGGTGTTTCTATTGATAGAGCGAATGTAATATTCAATGCTTTTTTCTAGGGATGAAAATTTCACCACTTCGTGCAGGGCTTTTTCCTCGCGTTTTAACGGCACCACGCCACAGCCTTTTGTAAAACACCAAAGACCAAAAAAGTTGTGATAATATTTGGCAAATCGCGACCTTCCCCAGTTGGATTCATAAGCACCTTGAGCCAGAATGAGCGATGCTGGCACCACGTCAACGCGTATTAAAAGCGCCTCTAAATCGCCTTTGGTTACATTATAATACTTATAAATTTTCGACAGTTTTGATGCAGTGAGGGCGCCGGTTTTAAGCTTATGACGCAGTTGAATAATCTTGGTATTTTGTCGGTTAATTGCAGGTAATAAGTAATTAAAGAAGGCTTGTTTACGCGCGTTAATGTCGGTTATTTCTTCGAAGTTGGGTGTTCTTAGCGAATTTATCCATGATTCAAGTCCCCAAAATTCATTCGCTTGCACAGAAGAGGTGGTCAACAGGGCGCTTAGCACAAGGTATTTAAAGTTCAAAATTTTCACAAGAAGCATTCATAACTTCTATTGTAAACATTTTTTCAATGGGTAAATTGAGTAAATGAGATTTAATAACGCGAATAACGCCAGCGTGAGCGACAATAAGCAGACTATCAACATTGTGGGAAATAAGAGTATTAAAAGCAGCCAGTACGCGTTGTTGAAATTGATATAAATTTTCCGCATTGGGTGGCTGGTTGTCAATCGGATTTTGCTTAAATGCGGTGACTAAATTTTGCCCAATTGCTGCAACATTCAACCCTTGCCAATCGCCAAAACCCAATTCTTCAAAAGGATTAATAATCATTAATTGGGATTGTTGTTGGGTGCTAAGATATTGGGCAAAAGCCTGGCACCGAATTAAAGGCGAGCTGGCAATTAATGACCAAGATTGATGTTGTGTCGAGGCTAGCATTTGTTGCCAGCCTTTGTCCGTTAGCGGATGATCTTGATTGCCACGATAAATTCTGCCGCCTTTAGATTCTCCGTGTCTTAATAGGCTGAGTTTCATTCATCAACCTGTTCGCGCGACATTAAGTGATTAACCGCTTCAGTTGGGGTTACTTGTGCCTGAGTGACGTAATAAACTTGCTCGCAAATAGGCATTTCAATTTGTTGCTCTCTGGCAATGGATAAAATGAGATCTAGCGTATTTAGCCCTTCAACCGTGGCGCCGACATTGATTAGCGCACTTTCCACGCTATGATTATTGGCCAATTCTTTGCCAAAGCGCCTATTTCTGGATAAATCATCAGAACAGGTCAGCACCAAATCGCCCAATCCAGACAAACCCACGAAGGTTGATTTATCAGCATTGAGACTAACACCTAGGCGCGTCATTTCAGCTAAACCGCGCGTAATTAAGGCAGATTGTGTATTGATGCCATAGCCCAGCCCTGAGGCAATGCCCGCAGCAATGGCCAAAATATTTTTAATAGAGCCGCCAATTTCCACGCCAATAATATCTTTATTGGTATAGGCTCGAAGTGTGTTGGTGTGGATTAGTTTTGCCCAATGATTTCGGGTGTTTTTGTCTTTAGAGGCAGCAACTAAGGCAGTGGGTTTTCCAGCAGCCACCTCAAAGGCAAAACTGGGCCCGGATAAAACACAGCCATGATAATGAGGCAAAATTTTCTCAAAACTTTGGTATAAAAAACAATGTGCATGGGTGTCAAAGCCTTTAGTTGCCCAAGCAATTTGATGAAATGCTTGCAATAAGGGCTTGAGGGTTGTTAATATTTGAGTGAAGGCATAACTCGGCGTGGCAATTAAAATATTATTGCATTGATGAAGGGTATCTAGCCCATAGACTATGTTGATATTATCTGTATAGGCAGCGGGTAGTGCGTGGTGCTGAGGTTTAAGGGTTTGAGCCTCTTGCTGGGTGTGAGTGTGTAGATAGATGTTATCAAAATTATCACTTAGCGCAATAGCCAAAGCACTACCCCAAGCGCCAGCACCTATAATACTAAGATTATTGCTCATTTATTGATTGAGAATTTCATCCAATTTGCCCGATTGATCAGCCATAGACAAATCATCAAAACCCCCTATATGCACATCATTGATAAACACTTGAGGCACGGTGTTTCTGCCTGTTAGTTGCAGTAATTCTTCCCAATCATGCTGGCTGTTGACATAATGCTTTGTAATAGGAATGTTGCGTTGTTCTAGTAGTCGATAAGCACGTTGGCAAAAAGGGCAAGAATCACTACAGTAAATTTTATTTTTTTTCATGTGTTAGGTACCTGATTTATACAAAGGTCTTGTTAAGTTTTTATGGGCATTTTTGCACGCTTCCAAGCCTGAAAGCCCCCTTTTAAACTATATACTTTTCCGTATTCGTTGCGAGTTAATAATCCAGCAATATGGGCAGAACGTGAGCCACTGCGACAATAAACCAGAATAGATTTATGTTTGTCTAACTTGTTTAGTTGATTTTTAACCGCACCCAATGGAATATGCAAATCGCCATCAATATGCCCAGCCTTTCTTTCCTTCTTTTCCCTAACATCTAGGATGATTAGGCTTTCATCATCCATTAATGAGGTGGCAGCATTGACATCCACCTCCTCATATTTTTTTAATTTGTCGGTAATGATATTGCCAACCAATAAAACAATAAGCACCATCAAAGTGATGGTCGTAAATAGTTGCTCGTCGGCAAATAAAAAATCAATAATGTCCATAGTTATAGTGTTTTTCCTTGTAAAAAATTATTCAACATATCGTGACCTTGTTCAGTCAAAATAGATTCTGGGTGAAACTGCACGCCCTCCAGTGCAAATTCTTTGTGTCTAATGCCCATAATCTCATCTATCTCGCCTGAATTATTTTCAGTCCAAGCCGTTATTTTAAAGCAATTTGGTAGAGTGAGTTGCTCGGCTACGAGCGAATGATAGCGGGTTGCATTCAGCGGGTTTTTTAAGTCGCTAAACATAGCTTGATTATTATGATGAACTGCAGATATTTTGCCATGCATAATGTTTTTGGCACCAACCACCTTGCCACCAAATGCTTGTACCATAGCCTGAAACCCTAGGCAAACCCCCATTATGGGTATTTTTCCAGCAAAGTAATTAATAGCCTCAATAGAAATACCCGCTTCATTCGGAGTGCAAGGGCCAGGTGAAATAATCAAAAATTCAGGGTCAAGTTGCTCAATTTTTTGAATGCTAATTTCATCATTACGATAAACCTCAACCGTCTGCCCCAGTTCGCCAAAATATTGCACCAAGTTATAGGTAAATGAATCGTAATTGTCAATCATTAAAAGCATAATTAGGGTTTCTTTATATAGTCGGTTAGTTTGATGAGTCTAGTAAAATCAGCATGCATAGTTAAATCTGGCGTTAAATGGTCGTTTTATTAATTGGGCAATTATAACTTGTATATTGACCTTGCTAACATATTTCATCTTTTCCCTTAAAACAGGGTGCAAATAACCAGCATCAATTAGTAAAATGGTTTTCTTCATTTTTTTTACTCTTTGAAATTAAAAAAAAGACCTCCAAAAAGGAGGCCTTTATGCTTGCCCACAAGCTTCGGTCTTTTTATGCTTGCCCACAAGCTTTGGCCTTTGATGCTTGCCTACAAGCTTAACGGTAATTAAGGTTATATTATACACGCAATGATTGAAACCAGAAAAAAGTTTATTTTAGTGCC
>JAJRPY010000049.1 GCA_024280535.1 Gammaproteobacteria bacterium
ATGTGACTGATGTTAAATTTAGTGACTTTGTTTAATTTTTTCATGATTGTGTGACGCTGATAATACATAAAACTTGAATGCCTTCACCCCTGCCAAAAGCGCTAAGCCCTTCGCCTGTTGTGGCAGTAATGCCAATATCAGTAGGGGAGATGCTTAATAAAGTGGCTAGGTTGTTTTTCATATGGTTAATTTTGGGAGAGATTTTTGGTTGTAAACATTCAATCGAAAAGGCCACGTGTTGTATTTCCCAGCCGTGTAAATCAACTAGGGCTAGTGTGACATATTCGCGACTGTCGGTTATATGTTGCTGGCACAATTCATCGGCTTTGGCACCGAGTATATTAACGCCGGTGATAGAGGATATGGCGTTGGTTAATGCGTGTAATAATACATCGCCATCGCTATTGGCTCGCAGGCCTTGGTCGGTGTTAAACTTCACACCTGCTAATAATAATGGCTTGTTGTTGTTTTCAAAGGCGTGTGAATCTTGCCCTAGTCCGGTTTTAAATTTCATCAGTGTGAGTGGGTTAAATAAAAGTTTGCCAGAGTCAAATCTTCTGGATTGGTTATTTTAAGATTGCGTTTAGAGGATTCAACCAGTAAAGATTGTAAGCCCCTATATTCCATCGCACTGGCCTCGTCAGTAATGGCAATATTGTCATGACAGGCTGAGCTTAATGCCGTTAATAATGCACCAAATCGATACATTTGTGGTGTTTGTGCTTGCCATAAATTGCTACGTTCAATAGTGGCAGTGGTTAGGTTTTGATCAGCCTGTTTGATAGTATCAACCACTTTAGTCGCCAATAATCCCCCTACGGGATGATGATTAAGCTGGTTGATGAGTGTTATAACATCAACAGGATTAACACAAGGGCGCGCCGCATCATGCACCAAAACCCAATCGGATTCTGTTACAAAAGGTTTTAACGCATTTAGAGCATTGATCACAGAGTGATGGCGTTGTTTGCCGCCAGTGGCTAGAGCCAATAGTTTGGCATGGTGGGCAAATTGAGATGCTTTAAACCGCGTATCGTGCGCTGCCAAGGCAATAACACAGCCTTTGATTTGATTAATATCAAGCAATGTTTTTAACGTTTGATCAAGCACGCTCAAACCCGTATCAAGCATTAAATATTGCTTAGGGGTGGTCGCTTGCATACGTGACCCAATGCCACTGGCAGCAACAATAAGATAGCATTGATCGGTTGACATAAGGCGTAATGGTTAGACAGATTGTTTTATTATACCCAAGCAGAAGTGAGCTTAGGCGGCACTACAAGGAGATGAGGTTAATTTTGATCAGTATGGTTGAATTGATAGTATTGTTCACCCGATTTAATGAGCCCAAATTTTTGTCTTGCCATGGATTCTAAAATCTCTAATTTTTTATCAGATTTGGCGGCTAATTCTAGTTGCAGTTGTTGGTTTTCTTGTTCGAGTTGTTTGTTGTTGGCAATGCTTTGTTTGAGTAAGGCTTGCCTGTTGTTAATATCAACAGGCAAGTTGTTGTTGATAAAATTTTGACGAATTAAACTTGTCAAAATAATAATCAAAACCAAACTAAACCAATATTGATAAAAAAAGCCAAATAAATTACTTGGCTTTTTGATTAGTTTGGCGCTTAGGCGTGAAAAAAGGTTGGTACTCAAACTAATCAGCCATCAGCAAGATTAGCACCATCTTTGACATCCTGAGAAAACATCCAAATTGAGCCGCCGATGATATAAATAGTTGAGACAATGACGCCAAATGCGGCTACGTATTCAGCGGTGCCAGAAATGACACCCGTATAAGAAAGAAGAATGAGAGCGAGCGGTGCCACAATGCTAACAACCAAAGAACTTAACATTAAGATATTGCCTCTTAAACTACTATTATCAACTGTTGAATGCATGCGCCTCTCCTAAAGATGTTTAATAAAAATAATATTATAGCACAAATTTTTTTTATAATTATAGGGTCTATCAAACTAAGTCAATTTTTAATCAATAATGTATGGGAAAGTTTGTCGTGCCAGCAGAGATTGTCTTGATTAAATAGCTGGTATAAAAACCCAAATCCAAATAAGATAAAAGAGACAAACCCAAGGCTAAGCCGAATAAAGCCTTGCCGATAGGTGATATTTTTCCGGTTGTGTTGAATGACTTGAAATCTCCAGGCTTTCATACCAATTGTCTGCCGACCCTTGACCCATGAAATAACAAAATACAAGTACATACTGGGTAATGTCACCAGATAGAAAAAAGCATTACCCAAATCGCCAATCAACGCATTCACCACGATGCCAATAGAAAATATGAGTGAAAAAACCAAAAAAATATCGTAAAAAATAGCGCCTAATCGACGTAATAAAGTAACATTAGAAGCCATTATTTTGCCCCATCCTTGATTAAAATAGTAGGGTTAATAACGACCGTATTAAGATAAACGCCAAAATGAAGATGCGGGCCGGTGGCTCTGCCTGTTTGTCCGATGGTGCCGATAATGTCTCCTTGATTGATGATTTGCCCAGGCTTAACTAAGCGCTCATTCATGTGAAGGTAAAGGCTGATTAGTCCTTGCCCATGATCGATAAAAACCGTGTTACCATTGAAGAAAAACTTATCACTAACGATGATTTTTCCACGGGCGACGGCTTGAATAGGGGTGCCAATTTTTCCTGCATAATCTAATCCAGTATGAGGGCGTCGAGCCTGATTGTTGTAAAATCGTTTCAGCCCAAAAGTGCTGGTTGTGATGCCAGAAACGGGGCGAATAAAATTAGAATGACTTAATGCTTGGGCTGAAAACGTGCTACGTGCTGCGGTTAGTATTGGACGTTCTCGAATAATTCTATCTCTTTGTTTAAGGTTTGGATTGAGGTATTTTTTGTTTTTTCCAGTTAGGGTGATGCGCTGCTCTTTGTAATGATGAGGCTTAATATTAAATGCAATTTTTTGTTCAGACACACCTTTAACAATTAATTGCTTATCACCTATTTTGGCTAATAGTGGAATGCCAATCAGGGCTTGCCAATGAGTGTCTTTTTGATGCTGAACATAGACTGGAACATTGCTATAAAAAGCAGTCGGATGTTTATGCTTGGTATAAAAATCAACCACGGCAATGCCACCGGGAATGGCAGTATTATTGATGTCAATGTTAGATAATACGGGTAATGACAATAATAACCCTATTAATAGATTAATTTTTTTCAATTTTAACCACCTTGGAATGAATGATGCCGTGACTCAGTTGTGTGCGAATTGTTTGATGTTTGCTAATGTTGTTAATAGAGGATAATACTTGATTTTCAGCATTTGTGGTAATACTATAGCCTCTTGATAGTGTGCTAAGTGGGGATAATAGATTTAATGTATTGACGTGAATGGCTAGCGCATTTTTATGCTGATTGAGCCTGTGCATACTGGCGTGGTTGAGTCGATTTTTGAGCGAATTGAGCGAATGAGTCTGTTCGTTGAGGGTCTTGTTAATCTGTTGATAAAGTTGATATGCTGAATGTTTGTTAAGCTCAATCGAATGACGAATGCGCGCCTTGGGTGAGTGCTGTTTTAAGGTGGCGTATAGTGTGGTTAGCGTTGATTTATAATCGCTGACTTGTCTTAGCATGCTGGCATTGAGTTGGTGTGATAAATAATCCAATTGTTGAGAGAGGTGGTTGATGGTTTTATCGGGTGTTTGAATTCTGAGTGTTAGTAGGTCAAGCTGTGTTTGCTGGCGCTGTTGATGCCGGTGTATATGTTGTTGCAATAAGGCAGATAGTTTTTTTAAATTTGACAACAACTCAAGTCGATCGGGTGTCGATAGCATAGCAGCAGCACTGGGTGTGGGTGCACGCACATCAGCAACATAATCGGCAATAGTGGTATCGGTTTCATGCCCAATGGCGCTAATAATAGGGGTGTTGGTATTAAAAATAACGTGTGCTAAAGACGCTTCATTAAATGCCCATAAGTCCTCTAAAGAACCACCACCACGCGCCAAAATTAGCACATCGCATCGATTGGCGTGATCGGCCGCTTTAATTGCCTGAGCCAGTTTAAGTGCTGAGCCTTCGCCCTGAACCACAGAATCAAATAATAATATATCGGCAAAGGGATAGCGCTTATGGAGCACTCTAATAATATCTTGTATAACTGCGCCTGTCGAAGAGGAGATGACGCCGATACTATGGGGCGTTTTGGGCAGGGTTTTTTTGTGTGCCGAATCAAACAAGCCCTCTTTGGATAATTGATGTTTGAGCTGCTCAAAGGCAAGGTTGAGGTTGCCAGTGCCCATAGGTTCGATGTGCTGAATGATGAGTTGAAAATCACCGCGTGCTTCATAGAGGGTGGGGGCAGCACGTACCAAAATTGCCATGCCATTTTCGGGCGTGAATTTAATATTGCGTTGATTTAAACGAAATAGGGCACAGCGAATTTGCCCGCGATTATCTTTGAGTGAAAAATACCAATGCCCTGAGGCAGGGCGCGATAAATTAGAAACTTCGCCCTGAAGCCAGCAAGTCGGTATGTTGTTTTCAACGGTTTTATTGCACAGTGACAAAAAACTAGAAACGCTGTAAATTTCAGCCAAATCAAACATTGTTTATGTTTTAAGCAAGGCAAATACCGCACCAGTGCCACCATCTTTCGTAGGGCAGGAGTGAAACGCCAGCACTTGTGGGTGTTGATGCAAAAAACGCACTACTTGGGTTTTTAAAATACTCATATTATGATCGGCGTGGTAGCCCTTGCCATGAATAATGCGAATAAATGTTTGGTGTTGGTGCTGGTAGATAAATTGACTCATGGCAGTACAAGATTCAATGGTGGTGTAGCCATGTAGATCTAGTGTTGGGGCGTGATTAATCGTGCCGCGTTTCATTTGTTTGATGATTTTGGGCGCAACGCCATTGGTATGGGCTATTATGTCAGATCCGTTTAAGCGCGCTTCAGTAACGTAGTGATAATCTGTAAATGTAGCGTGATTGAGGCGATTGCCAGATTGTTTATCTTTATCAATCGTTGTGGTTGCCTCAACACTGGCTCTGAATAGTTGTTTGTCTGCGTCGGTAATCATAAAAGCCTGTGCATTAAAAAACCCTCAAAAGAGGGTTTAATGATAGCAATATTAACCAAAGGATTTATAGTGCTTTAATTTGTGCATTGAGTCTGGATTTTTTTCTGGAGGCTTGATTTTTGTGCATTAAGCCTTTGCTGACTGCTTGGTCGATTATTTTTTGCATGATGCCGTAGCCGTCTTGTGCTTCTTTTTTGTTGCCAGCTTCTAATGCATAAGTAACTTTCTTGATGAAAGTGCGAACTTTGGCACGAATTTGTGAATTATGCTTGTTGCGTTTGATTGATTGTCTTGCGCGTTTTTTGGAACCTGCTGAATTAGCCATCTTTGATTTATGAGAGTTAAATTAATAAAGGCATTATTATAAAGTCTTAGTTAGCAAAAGTCTAGGGGTAATTTGAAATTTAAATTAGCCACCAGTACGATGCAATGTGTCAATCGTATTGAGTATTTTGCGCTTGTTGAAAATTAAATGCCAAGCCTTGCCACCTTGGGCTTTCCACAATGAAACTGCTCGTATGCCAGAGAGTAATAACGCCCTAATATGATTAGCCGTACGCTGATTGGATAAATGCAATTGTTGACCTTTGACCATAATTCTGGGATTGAGCTCGCCTAATGTGGTTTTGTAGAGCTCGCCCAATCTGGCAATTGAGTGGCTATGGGTAATTTCAAAAAAATCTTGCTGGTTTAGGGTGTTAATTTCAGCACTAATTTTAGCCAGTAACGCAGGATTTTTCATTAATTTTTTCTCAAGATTGATTAATGATAGTGCATAAAAAATAACAGTTTGCATGGATTTGGTTTGTTTGCCTAGGGCAATTTTTAATGCTGCCATGCCTATGGACAGTTGTGCGGGTGATTTAAATACCTCGTCCACATGAGTGCTGGTTGAGATAATACTGTGTAAACTGGCCGTTGAGCAGCGGGTATCGCATTCACCATTTGATGCCAGCTGATCGACCAGAGCCACACTTTGTAATATGCCTGCCAGTGCCAGCGTTTGATTGTTGAGTTTATTCATAATGACGTTGTTCAATAATGGCGCCACCTAGGCAAAGTTCACCCTGATAAAAAACGATAGATTGCCCTGGGGTGACGGCTCTTTGTGGCGTGTTAAAAGTCACTTTAAGGAGATTATCGTGTTCAATAATTGTGCAATCTTGAGTAGCTTGTCGGTAGCGAATTTTGGCCTGACAATTGACAGGAAAGGTTGGTGTGTCGGCAATCCAGTGATGGTTTGAGGTACTTAGATGGTTGTGATATAGCAGGGGATGATCACCTTGCACAACCAGCAGTTCATTACGCTCAATGTGTTTGTCAGCCACAAACCAAGGGGCGGGTGAATTGCCAAAACCGCCGCCAATTTCCAAGCCTTTTCTTTGCCCAATGGTATAGAAAGCCAGCCCTTGATGATGTTTGATAAATTTTCCTTGTTCGTCCACCATATCGCCTGATTGTTTGGGTAAATAGGTTTGTAAAAATTCAGAAAAATTGCGCTCCCCAATAAAGCAAATGCCGGTTGAATCTTTTTTGTTTGCGGTGATTAAGTCGTGTTGTCTGGCAAGCTGCCTAACCTGTGTTTTGCTTATATCGCCCAAAGGAAATAGGCTTTTGCTTAGCTGGTATTGATTAAGTAAGTACAAAAAATAACTTTGATCTTTGTTGTTGTCTAAGCCTGTTTTTAATTGGTATTGCTTGTTGCTATAGGCAATTCTGGCATAATGCCCAGTGGCAATTTTGTCTGCACCTAATAACAAGGCATACTCAAGAAATACCTTGAATTTAATTTTTTGATTGCACAAAACATCTGGATTTGGGGTTCTGCCTTTTTTGTGTTCTTGTAAAAAATGCTCAAACACTTCTTCCCAATAATCTGCTGAAAAGTTTTTAGTGTGTAATTTAACCCCCAGTTTGTCGGCAACTTTTTGTGCATCTGCCAAATCTTGCTCGGCTGTGCAATGCCCATCATTATCGTCTTCATCCCAGTTTTTCATAAACAAGGCTTCTACTTGGTAACCTTGCTCTAATAATAATAAAGTCGCAACGGATGAATCAACCCCACCAGAAAGCCCAACAATTATTTTTGCTGACTTATTCAAAGGTTTCATAGGCTTGAACAATGCGCTGAACCAATTGATGTCTGACAACATCCCTAGAATTAAAATGACAAAATGAGATTTTTGATTCATTTTCTAATACTTTCATAGCGTGCAATAAGCCCGATTGGTTTGGGCGGGCTAAATCTATTTGGGTGATGTCGCCAGTGATTACCATTTTTGAGCCAAAACCCATGCGCGTTAGGAACATTTTCATCTGTTCGGTGGTGGTGTTTTGCGCTTCGTCTAAAATAATAAAGGCTTCATTTAGAGTTCGACCGCGCATAAAGGCAAGTGGCGCCACTTCAATGATGTTTTTGTCTAATAATTTGGTAACCTTGTCAAAGCCCATCATTTCGTAGAGTGCATCGTAAATTGGACGCAAATAAGGGTCTATTTTTTCACTCAAATCACCCGGTAAAAAGCCCAATTTTTCACCC
>JAJRPY010000050.1 GCA_024280535.1 Gammaproteobacteria bacterium
TCAAGTGGTGGTTCTTGGTAGTTTAATTGCCTTTCCTAGTTGGTATGGGTTTAGTGAGTTTTAGTTGTATGCTGGTTTGATCAACCTCAGCACTCACTTCACAGTATTTTTCTTGCTGGGTAAAATAATCTTCTTCTACCCATTTTTTTGATTCCGAAAAAACCAAGGGTTTGCCTGTTTTCGCTGATACAACAGTATTATCCGCATAAATAATAATCGATTGATCGCTATAAATAGGCGCTTTCTGTGCACCAACATTAACCGATACAACCAACAATGCCAGCACCATTATTTGTTTAATATCTCTCTTCATGGGTTCATTCTACAACAAAAATTGTAGCCAATATTTTTTTTGACACTTAGCATAATCAAAAAAGATACTCAATGAGACCTTTGCATAAATAGGGATGATTAGCAAAATTCAATTTTTGTTCAATTGGTGATTTTCTTAAACCCAGCCCTAGCAGGGCTAAGGTAGGGTTTAAGAAATTGCCAAGTAAATGAAAAGTGGATTTTTGATGATTATTCATATTTATACAAAGGTCTCTCAATACACCTCATCAAGTCCTTCTAATTTTTCGATTAATATAACGCTGTGCTTTTTAAAATTATTTGCTTATAATATCTTGGAAAATTTGATGAATATTATTACCCCTACTATCTACAGCAACCGTCACCGGCATCTCTTTTACCTCAAATTCATACATCGCTTCCATGCCCATTTCCTCAAACGCAATTTTCCTAGCTTTTTTAATCGACTTGGCAATCAAATACGCCGCTCCACCCACAGCAATCAAATAACTGGCTTGATGTTTTTTAATACTATTAACCGTCTCCTGACCGCGCTCAGCCTTGCCAATCATGCCTAGAATATTGGTATTGTCTAACATCATCTCGGTAAATTTATCCATACGCGTTGCTGTCGTAGGTCCCGCAGGACCAATCACTTCATCGCCCACAGCATCTACCGGACCAACATAATAGATAAATTTACGGTCAAAATCAACCCCTGCTGGCAAGCCCTTGCCTTCGTCTAACATCTGCTTAAGTCGAGCGTGTGCTGCATCTCGCCCGGTAATAATCGTACCCGTTAACAGCAAAGTATCGCCAATATGCCACTCACCCATTTGCTCGCGTGTGAGGGTATTAAGATCAATGTTCTTATAAGTTGAATAATCCATCTCAAGCTCAGGATAGCAGCTCATATCTACCTCTGGCAACTGTGCCACACCAGACCCATCTAATGAAAAATGCAAATGCCTAGTAGCCGCGCAATTTGGAATCATAGCAACTGCCTGTGAAGCGGCATGCGAAGGATAATCCTTAATCTTAACATCCAGCACTGTGGTCAATCCACCCAAGCCCTGCGCACCAATACCCAACTGATTAATACGTTGCATTAACGCCAGGCGCATTTTCTCCAGATTGGTTGGTTGAGTTTTTTGCGCAATATCAGCAATATCAATGGGTTCCATCAAACTTTGTTTGGCCATCAACATAGCTTTTTCTGCCGTACCACCAACGCCAATACCAATAATACCTAGCGGACACCAGCCCGCACCCATGCTAGGAATCATTTTCATCACCCAATCAAAAACACTATCATCGGGCGCCAGCACAGCAAATTTTGCCTTATTTTCAGAACCGCAACCCTTGGCACTGACAATAAAATTTAAACTATCGCCCTTCACCACTTTCATATGAATCACAGCAGGTGTATTGTCTTTGGTATTAACACGCGAAAACAACGGATCTGCCACAATCGAAGCACGCAAAGGATTGTCCGCAAAGGTAAACGCACGTCTCACACCTTCGTTAATCATCTCTTCCAAAGACAAATCTGCCGTCCAAACCACCTCCATCCCGACTTCAACAAAGACATTAACAATCCCTGTATCTTGGCACATCGGCCTTTGCCCCAAGGCTGCCATTTTTGAATTAATTAATATTTGAGCCATAGCATTTTTAGCACTTTGATGTGTTTCTTTTTCGTATGCCAAGGTCATGGCGCGAAGAAAATCAGGAGAATGATAATACGAAATATACTGCAAAGCCGAAAAAACGCTTTCAATCACGTGCTCTTGTTGAATGTTCATATTGACTTACCTTGAATGATTGTTATATTATTACTAATGTTTTATAGTATTATATCTTTTTATTTTATCAATAGTTAATTAGGATTCTTTATGTTTAATTTTTTCAAAGCCCAAAACCTTTCAATTGATTTAGGCACTGCCAATACACTCATCTATATGGATGGTCAAGTGGTATTAAATGAACCTTCCGTAGTGGCTATTCGCCAAGATAGAAGCTCCATGGAAGCCATTGTGATTGCCGTGGGTCAAGATGCTAAAAATATGCTGGGCAGAACCCCCGGATCGATTGAGGCCATTCGACCAATGAAAGATGGGGTTATTGCTGATTTTAAAATAACTGAAAAAATGCTCCAGCACTTCATTCGCAAAGTCTTACGTTCGGGTTTTTTTTCACCCAGCCCTAAAGTATTAATTTGTGTACCTTGTGGTGCCACCCAAGTTGAACGCCGTGCAATCAAAGAAAGTGCCGTTGGTGCAGGTGCACGCGACGTTTATTTAATCGAAGAACCTATGGCAGCCGCCTTAGGTGCGGGCATGGCCATCGAAGAAGCTTCTGGCGCTATGGTCATTGATATTGGTGGTGGCACCACAGAAATTGCCATTATGTCCTTAAACGGCATCGTTTATTCTGATTCATTGCGCGTAGGTGGTGATGTTTTTGATGACACCATCGTTAAATTCGTTCGTCGTGAACACGGTATCATCATTGGTCCAGCCACCGCAGAACAAATCAAAGAAAAAGTAGGCTCAGCCTTTAAAAGTAGCGTCCTTAAAAAAAATGAGTTCCGAGGCAGAGATGTCACCAAAGGCATTCCAGTCAGTTTTGAAATCACCAATACAGAAATACTAGCCGCCCTACAAGAACCCCTAAAGACCATCATTAATTCCATCAGAACTGCCCTAGAAAAAACCCCTCCTGAACTCAGCTCCGATATTGCTGAAGATGGTTTGGTGCTCACAGGAGGCGGGGCATTATTAGACGGCCTAGACAAACTCATCAGTCAGGAAACTAGCCTACCCGTACGCATTGCCGATGACCCCCTAACTTGCGTTGCCCGTGGTGGTGGCGTAGCACTAGATATGATTAGCGACCACAATATGGGATTTTTAGCAGCCGAATAAGCCAGCGATAACGAATGAATTTTCTTAAAATTTTTATCCCCATCACGATTGCCATATTTTTAATTCTATTCGATTATAAATTTTCCTATCTCAATCAACTCAGGCAAGGGGTGGCAACCTTAATATCGCCAGTTTATGTGCTGGTCAACTTGCCCAGTAACTTGTACATTTGGATCAATGAACAAGGCATTGACAAAGATAGATTACTCGCCAGCAATCAAGTGCTGAACACCAAA
>JAJRPY010000051.1 GCA_024280535.1 Gammaproteobacteria bacterium
ACCACACCAGCCGAGTTTGACTCAATTAACGGGCTGGATAATTTTGATAAAATTGTCAATATTGACCAAAGTGCCATTGGTCGCACGCCGAGGTCTAATCCTGCTACTTATACAGGGATGTTTTCGCTCATTCGTGATTTATTTTCACAAACGCTTGAGGCCAGAACGCGAGGTTACAAACCCGGCAGGTTTAGTTTTAATGTGAAAGGTGGTCGTTGTGAGGCATGTAAAGGCGATGGATTAATTAAAGTGGCCATGCATTTTCTACCAGATATTTATGTTGCTTGCGATGTGTGTCAGGGCGATCGGTACAATCGTGAGACTTTAGAGATTACTTATAAGGGTAAAAATATCGCCGATGTACTGAGTATGACGGTTGAAACTGCGGTGTTGTTTTTTGAACCTATACCCAAAATTAAGCAAAAAATACAGACGCTGATGGATGTTGGCTTGTCGTATATAACTTTGGGGCAAAATGCCACCACCTTATCGGGCGGCGAGGCACAGCGGATTAAGTTGGCAAAAGAATTGTCTAAATTGGACACAGGTCAAACACTGTATATTTTGGATGAGCCGACGACAGGGCTGCATTTTCATGATATTAAGCAATTGTTGGCAGTGATTAATCGTCTGAAAGAAAGAGAAAATACAATTGTGATTATTGAGCATAATTTGGACGTGATTAAAACGGCTGATTGGATTGTCGATTTGGGCCCTGAGGGTGGGGATAAAGGCGGGCATATTATTGCCACGGGCACGCCTGAGCAAGTGAGCAAGGTTAAAGGGTCTTATACAGGTCAATATTTAAAGTCTTATTTATCGACTGGCAAATAATTTTGCCATTTTAGAGAGGCTTAAAATCAATCATCTCATAAACATATTGCTTGCCTTTTTCGGTTTGTTTGATGAGCACTGGCAAGTAGTCAAATTCTGCTAAAAAATAAGCCTGAATGGCGTTACCTTGATGATTAACGCGCTCAATTTTGATGGCATTATAAGTCTTGCCTTGAAGGCTAATATCTTGATTTCTAACGCGTTTAAATTCTTTTTTCTTAATAGATTTTCCATCGGCTATTTGGTAGCTAAACCAAAACTGCCTAGGGTTATTTTTAAGCTCAAATGACAAGGCTAAAAAAATGTTTAACGGGTCGATAATATTGCCTTTTTCGGCCTGCCAAGTAATCTTTTTTGGCTGCATTTTGGTGGGTACAGAAGTCACAATGCCTAAATTAGAATTGATGTTAATGGTGCGGTTTTTGCTGAGTTTTTTGTTGTCATACTCAATGATTTTATAATTGACACCATCAATCCCATAGCGGTTGATATTGAAAGTTGAGCTGGCAGCAATGGTGTAATTTTTGAACAGTGAAACCAACCCAGAAGTCTCGGCATTGGCAGTATAAAGATAGTCTTTTTTTAGTTGTTTGAGCATTCTAGTTTCTTCGGCAATTTTAAAACCATCAATGGACAGTTGATAATGGGCAATATGTGGCTTAAAGGCCAATATAGGGGTGCTGATTAAAGCGGTCAATAAGAGTAGGGCGATGAGTTTCATAATTTTTGTCCATCTAAGGTGGCATGGTGGTGGTTTAAGGTTAATCTACCTTGAGTGTACCAATGAATGACTTTGGGGAAAAGTTTGTGCTCCTCAATTAACACACGTTTGGCTAGAGATTTGGCGCTATCGTTTGCTAGAATATCGACGCTGGATTGTGCAATAATTGGGCCGCCGTCCAGTTCGGAGGTGACAAAATGAACGCTGGCACCGTGGTGTTTTTCCCCAGCATCCAGTGCGCGCTGATGTGTATTTAGACCTTGAAATTTTGGCAAAAGTGAGGGGTGAATATTGAGCATTTTTCCGGCATATTTTTGGGTAAATTCGGCAGTTAGAATGCGCATAAATCCCGCTAAAATAATAATCTCTGGTGTATATTGGTCTATTAGTTGGCTCAAATTTTGATCAAACTGCGCCCGAGAAGCAAATGATTGATGCTCAATAATATGCGTAGGGATGTTTGATTTTTGTGCGCGTTGAAGCCCGTAAGCGTTGCTGTTATTGCTAATGACTGCCTCAATATTAAGCTCAATTACGGACGCATTGTCAATGATAGACTGAAGATTGGAGCCACTTCCAGAAATTAAGACAACGCCTTTCATTTAGATAATCACTTGCTTGCCTTCGTTATTGACAATGCTGCCAATCAGCCAGGCCTGCTCACCTTGTTCATTCATGTGCTTGATAATATTAGCACTTTGATCAGCCGAAACAACCAGCACCATACCAACACCACAATTAAAAACGCGGTACATTTCCATCAGGTCGATATTGCCATTGGTTTGTAAAAATTGGAAAATATCTGGCAATGTCCAAGATTGATTGTCTAATTTTGCTGCTAAATTATCGGGCAATACTCTAGGAATATTCTCCAGCAAGCCACCACCGGTAATATGAGAAATGGCATGCACTGGATAGTGTTTGATTAAAGACAAAACTGACTTAACGTAAATTTTGGTCGGTTCGATGAGTGCTTGTAATTGTGCCTCTGTTGGCTCGGATTGTGCCAATACTTTGCGAATTAGTGAATAGCCATTTGAATGAGGGCCAGAAGAGGCCAAGGCAATGATATGATTGCCATAAGTAACCTTTGATCCGTCAATTACCTTGTCTTTGTCAGCAATGCCAACGCAAAAACCAGCCAAATCGTATTCTTCGCCTTGATACATACCTGGCATTTCAGCTGTTTCCCCGCCAATTAAGGCGCAACCAGACATTTTACAACCTTCACCAATGCCACGAATAACCGATGTGGCTAATTCAATATTAAGTTTGCCGGTCGCATAATAATCTAAAAAGAACAAGGGTTCAGCGCCTTGCACGATTAAATCATTCACACACATGGCAACCAAATCAATCCCAATAGTGTCGTGTTTATTGAGCATTTCGGCAACTTTAAGTTTGGTGCCAACGCCGTCAGTACCTGAAATTAACACCGGGTTTTTATATTGATGAATAGGCAGCTCAAACATGGCGCCAAAACCGCCCAGCCCTGCTAAAACGCCCTCACGCATGGTGGATTTGGCAATGGGCTTGATGCGTTCAATTAAGTCATTACCTTTGGTAATATCGACGCCTGAATCTTGGTAAGTCAATGATGACATAGGATTTTTTCCGTATAATAAATTTCTTTAAATTTGATGCAAACAACTAACAATGAATTTTTCCAGTGTGCCAAATGCGCTTTCAATTTTACGTATTATTTTAACAGTACCGATTGTAATGACACTATTAAATCAGCAATATTTTTTAGCTCTAATATTGTTTTTTGTAGCGGGCATCACTGATGGCTTAGATGGCTGGATTGCCAAACGTTATTCGTTTCAGTCGCGACTAGGCTCTATGCTTGATCCGGCGGCCGATAAACTCTTATTGGTCAGTAGTTTTATCACTTTATATATCATTGGGTTATTGCCAATATGGCTGTTGTTGCTGGTTTTTTTGCGTGATTTGATGATTGTATCTGGCACTGTGGGTTGCTTTATTGGAACAGGGACATCAAATGATGAATTGTTACATCCTTCAAAATTATCAAAAATCAACACCGGACTTCAAATCTCATTAGTGTTATTTTTGGTCGCTATTCAGCTATATCCAATTCAAGCGCAGTGGGCGACGGTATTTTTTGTGATTGTTGCCACATCCACTGTGTTAAGTGGTGCGGATTATATATGGATTTGGATGGAAAAAGTCATTTCTCAAGAAAAGAAACAGCAATAACAATGAAACAACTTGGGCTGCCTATTTCACTGGATTCAAAGTTATTATTAAGTAATTTTTTTGGTAATCAACCGTTGTTATCGTTTATTGAGGTATTGTTTGCGCGCGATGAATCATCAATTGTATTTATTACAGGTGCAAATTCTAGTGGCAAAACGCACATCTTGCAAGGATGTATTTTTGAGGCGCTAAATCGAGGCTTAACCGCCCTGTATGTTGATGCAAAACAAACATTGCCCGCCGAATTTTTAAACACGTTGGCTCAGTTTGATTGGGTTTGTGTTGACAATATCAGCCAGCTTGATGCCAATCAACAGCAAGAGTTGTTTGATCTTTACAACCAAATTAAACACACTAATACCAAACTGATTGTTGCCGCTTCGGTATTGCCCGATGAGTTGGTATTATTAAAAGACTTAAAAACGCGACTCTCTTTGGCGGTGGTTTTTTCACTTGAACAATTAACAGATTTAGCAAAAATTGAGCTAATTAACCTAAAAATGAAAGACAAAAACCTTAATATCGATGAAAAAGTTTGTACGTATTTGTTTAAATATTTTTCCAGAGATTTAACAATCGTTTTATCAGCTATCGATCAGCTTGATCAAGAATCTTTACGCCAAAAACGCGCAATTTCTATTCCTTTTGCTAAGAAAATTTTGGATATTTAAGATTGTATTTTTAAGGGGGGCTTAATTGAATTTTGCTAACCATTCCTATTTATGCGAAGGTTTCTAGTGCCTATTAATGAGGTATAATGCAAAATTTTTTACAGGGATAAAATTATGTCTAATATTCACTATGGTTTAATTGCCGGTGTACCTTTAAAAGATTTTGAAAAAGGAAAGCATCCACATTTATATATTTATATCAAAAACAGTGATGGAGACTCTTTTAGAGTGGCAGCCAATGTAGAGGATTATGATCATTCTGAGGTTTCGTTTGCGCATGTTAAAGATTTAAAAGCCGATTTTTTAAGTCATTTAACAGCGATAGAAAATGGCAATTTGGGCTTACAAACAAGCAAAGAATCAGGTGCGTTGGATTATATTAAAGGGGGTTTTGTTAGTAAAGAGCAATTTTCTACAATGTCTAAAGAAGCGTTAAGCAATACTCTAATAGACATAATTAAACCTTATATCAACGCCCAAGATGGCTCCAGATTAATCGCTTATGGCTCTCGTTTTCCTGGTGGAATACACGATATACACATGAATCAAGGTAGATTACATCAGCCAGAAGAGTCTTATCAAGATGGCGCTTTGGTTTTATATGATGCAACTAATAACCAATATGAGGGTTTATTTTTTCATTTCCATACTCAGACACTCTCTGTTTAATTCCATCTAGGGCTTTGTTCTAAATTTAAATTGGGCAATTCGGGGCATCAATTCTGAAAATGGCATATCGTTAAGGTTAGGATACGTGTGCTTAATTTTATTGGACAAATCGGCAATATCATTAATTGTATTGCCATTATCCACCCCCATAATTTCTTGCAAGGCAAGCAAACCGCCCATTTTTAGTTTGGATTGTTGGCCCACTGACAGATTATGAGTGTTGTGAGCCTTCAAGACAAAATCGCTATTGTCTCTTAAATGTTGATAGATGGATTGGCATAACCCAGAGGCTTTATGGTCTAGGCATGAGCCAAATTCTTTTTCAGCCACGCAGTCCTTAGCAGAAAATTGACAAGCACATCGACCGCTAAGAATTAAGTGAGAAAAAGGGCAGGTAAAGTGTGCTTGAGGCATAACAATAGGTGTTTTGTGTGTTTAATAAAGGTTAAGACATTATAATGTCAACTTTAGTTTTAAACAGTGGTAAAACGTATGAATTACTTGCCTATTTTTATTGATATTAAGCAAAAACCTTGTCTGGTGGTTGGCGGTGGTGATATTGCCTTTCGAAAAATAACATTATTATTAAAGGCCAATGCACAAATAACTTGCGTTGATCGTGCTGCTTGTCAGAGTGTCAAAACACTGGCTGATGCTGGAAAAATCAATTTAATTGAAAAAGATTTTGAGTTAAGCGATATTAATACCCAAGTATTAATTATTTCAGCAACTGATGATGCGCTGCTAAACGCCCAAGTGTCAACCTTAGCACACGACAATAATATCCCCGTTAATGTGGTCGATTCGCCAGCGTTGTGTTCGTTTATTATGCCCTCAATTGTGGACAGGTCGCCGATTGTTATTGCCATTTCTTCAGCGGGCAAGGCGCCAGTGCTAGCGCGCTTAATTCGAGCCAAATTAGAAAGCAGTATCCCTAATGCGTATGGAAAATTAGCAGAATTGGCTGGCAATTTTCGAGACCAAGTCAAGGCTAAATTTGTCAATATTGAAGACAGGCGCTATTTTTGGGAGCGTGTTTTTTCAGGCATTGTGGCAGAGAAGGTTTTTTCTGGCCAAATTAATGAGGCCAAAGCTGATATGCAAAAACAACTGGATAAATCAACCGATACCAAGGTGGGCGAGGTGTATTTAGTAGGCGGTGGCCCCGGCGACCCCGATTTACTAACCTTTAAAGCCTTGCGCTTGATGCAACAAGCGGATGTTATTTTGTACGACCGCTTAGTATCAGAGCAAGTGATGGAGTTGGTGCGCCGTGATGCGCAGCTTATTTATGTTGGCAAAGAGCGCGATAATCACAGCGTGCCTCAAGATGGCATCAATCAATTATTGGTTGATTTGGCTAAGCAGGGCAGGCGTGTGTGTCGTCTTAAAGGAGGCGACCCATTTATTTTTGGTCGTGGCGGCGAAGAAATCGAAACTTTGGCAGAAAACGGCATCCCTTTCCAAGTGGTGCCGGGCATTACTGCCGCCTCAGGTTGCTCAACTTATTCAGGCATCCCTTTAACCCATCGCGATTATTCCCAATCTTGTCGATTTGTTACCGGCCATCTTAAAGACGGCAGTATGAATTTGCCATGGAATGAGCTGGCCGTCGAGCAACAAACGATTGTTTTTTATATGGCCTTAAAAGGCGCACAATATCTATCAGACAAACTCATCGAGCATGGCATGCGCAGTGATATGCCAGTTGCTCTTGTCGAAAAAGGCACCACGCCCGACCACAAAGTATGGACAACAACATTAAGCCAATTACCCACCGTTGTAGCAACACAACCCATCAAAGCGCCAACTTTAATTATTGTCGGCGAAGTAGTCAAATTAAGAGAAAAATTAAACTGGTTTGATGCGGGTAATTAAGTTTTTTATTAGTCTTTAATGCCTACAGCTTTAAAGATTTTAGCCGCTGGACAAAAACCTGTAAATGCTGATTGAAACAAATTAAAGCCCACAAAAAAGGTCAGCCAGAGCCAATTTGCCTCCGCAAAAATATTCGCATCACTCAATAAAAGTGAGCCCATAATAAATACACCCGCTAGAGCAGATACCGCATTTGTAATTGTCATTTTGATTATTCCTATATTTAAAAGTTGCCATTTTAACATTACTATAGGTATAATTTCAGATTCTTCGCGGG
>JAJRPY010000052.1 GCA_024280535.1 Gammaproteobacteria bacterium
AGAGCCTTTCGGATTAAAGAAACCTAGAAATCCTTATTATAGCAAACCCTCCCTCTCTCTTGGTCAGACATACTATAAAAGTGTATTGTACACACTTTTTACATAAGGGAAAAGAAAAAGGATTAATATGAATATCGTCGTTTACTCAACCAATACCTGCCCAATTTGTGTTAAAACCAAAGAACTGTTAAATAAATGGAATCTTGCGTTTGAGCAAAAAATGATTGATGAAGACCCAGCATTGATGGCTGAATTTGTCAAAGTAACCAATGGTGCACGTATGGTGCCACAACTTACCATTGATGGCAAGCATATTGGCGGATTTAGCGATTTGACCGAACTGCACATGGATGGCTTTTTTGATTAAATAAGACGATTATTGGTCAAATAACGCTTATTTTTTTCATCACCCGTTAGACGCTGTAATTAAATATCTAAAGCCTCAATCTCTAGCAACATTTTGTTAATATGTCTGCCTAATTGAGCATCATAACCACTCCAATCGCGATAGTCAGCCAGGCGCTTGTCAGCAAATGGTTTGATTTCATAATCTGCTAAGTCTTTTTCATAGCCCTTTTCGGATTCTTCTTTGAGAATGGTTAAATAATTCAAAAATGGCTTAACAGCCTTGTTAGCATTGCCAGATGGCCCATGACCAGGAATATAATAATCCAATCCAAGGTTAAGTGCGTATTGGAGTGCAGTAATATTGCCATGCATATCTGAGGTGCCATCAAAACGACCGAAGCGATTAATAAAACCATTGTCCCCTAAAAATAGTGTTTTACTGCCAACATGCTCAATCATGATGTCTGTATCTGTGTGCGCAATGGCAGAGGGATTGTTATGAATAATAAAAGTTTCCCCACCTATATTGATTTTTTGTAAATTCGTGGTTGTATCTGTTGGAAAAACAGCTATTGTGCCTTTGGAAAGCCCTTTGGTTGAGTCGTTCATAAGCCTCACCCAGCGATCGCCTTCTCCGTCTTTGGCTTGAGCAATCATCGCCGGATGGGCATAAATTTTTGCATTAGGATAAGCCTCTATAATGGCCTGATTGCCTAGCCAATGGTCACCATGAACATGCGTGTTAAAAGCGGCAATAATTGGCTTATGGGTAATTTTTTTAATCTCATTGATAACATTTTTACCGACTTGGTAATTGCCACCAGGGTCAATCACAATCACACCATCTGCACCAATAATTATGCCTGGATTATTCATAAATCCGTGATTTTGCACATTTGGATCGGCTAATGGGCCGTGCATTACATAGGTTTGCTGGTTGAGTTGCTCAAATTGATATTCACCCAGTCCGTCAATATTCCAAGCCTGTGATGCACTTGAGATAGCCAGTGTTAATAATAATGTAATTTTTTTCATAGTTTTTTCCTCTAATTGAACCGTTAATTATAGCGGATGTTATAATTAACAAATGCGTAAAAAACCCACTCTATCCAATATACAAAATATTGTCACCACTCGTTTTTTTAATATTCAATCCATGGAAGTTGAATTTTCCAATGGCGAACAAAGACAATACGAGCGACTAAAACCCTCTGGCAACGGTGCCGTATTAGTCGTCCCAATGCTAACTGATGACACTGTTTTAATGATTTATGAATATTCTGGCGGTACAGACCGATACGAACTTGCTCTAACCAAAGGGAAAATTGATCAAGGTGAAACCCCTATCGAGGCAGCCAATAGAGAGCTGATTGAAGAAATTGGCTATGGTGCCAATAAATTGACTTTTATCAAAGAAATGACCATTGCACCAGGGTATCAATCAAGCATCACCTATATTATTTTGGCACAAGATTTATACCAAGACAGTGCCGAGGGTGATGAGCCAGAACCACTAGAAGTGGTTGAGCATCAATTGTCTAATTTAGAAGCGCTGGTTTACAATGAAGATTTGACCGAGGCCAGAAGCATTGCGGCTTTGTATATGGTAAGAGATGTGATTAATAATCAATAAAGACCTTTATGAGACCTTTGCATAAATATGAATAATCATCAAAACATCCTTTTCATCAACTTGGTTATTTGGTTAATCGTTGCTAGTTATACAAAAGCCTCAAGCCATGATTGAAATCCCCAAAGGCTTTATCTTAACCTCTGCCGACACCCCATTTATGAATGTTAAACTGGCATTAAAACAACCTAATGGGCTAATTGCCATTGGCGGCGAACTAAGCACCGAGCGCCTTTTATCAGCCTACCAACAAGGAATTTTCCCTTGGTATAGCGAATCAGACCCCGTGCTTTGGTATTCTCCAGACCCCAGAATGGTAATCACGCCTGAGCAATTACATATCTCAAAGAACTTGAATAAAACCCTCCGCACCCATCAATTTAGCCTGAAAGTGGATGCAAATTTTGAACAAGTCATTCATCAGTGCAAAACCATAAAGCGCAAAGACCAAGACGGCACATGGATTGATCATAATATGCTGCGCGCTTATACCGAATTGCACCTACTAGGATTTGCACATTCAATTGAGGTGTATAAGGGGGCTGAATTGGTAGGCGGACTGTATGGCGTTGCCTTAGGTCAGGTATTTTTTGGCGAATCGATGTTTTCTTTGGTGAGCAATGCCTCAAAAATAGCCTTTGTGCATTTGGTGCAAAAACTGGGTTATAAATTGATTGATTGCCAAGTGCAAAGCCCGCATTTAGCAAGCCTAGGAGCTTATAATATCACGCGCGATGCGTTCATTCAACGATTAGACAAATTGCTGTTAAAATAAGCGCCGAACGGATAGAGGATTAATATGAAAAAAATCATTAAATTAAGTGCATTGCTTGTTGTAATCAGTATTGCTGCTTGCGGAAAAATGGGCGACCTAGAACCCATCAAGCCTGAGCCAATCACCACACACGGCATATAAACTCATGGGATTTTCTTATCAAAAGCAAATATTGCACGCCGACTCCGTTGCTATCACCGAGTTAATGCAGGCTTACGGCTCGCCTCTTTATGTCTATTCGCGCACTGATATTGAGCATAATTGGCATAAGTTTGACCAAGCATTCGGCACCCATCCACACCTAGTTTGCTACGCCGTTAAGGCCAATTCTAATCTGGCAGTGCTCAATGTATTGGCAAAAATCGGCGCAGGGTTTGATATTGTCTCTGGAGGAGAATTAGAACGAGTGCTAGCAGCCGGCGGCAAAGCCGATAAATGCGTCTTCTCAGGCGTAGCAAAAACAACAACAGAAATAACCCGAGCGCTTGAAGTCGGCGTGCGTTGTTTTAATGTAGAATCCGCCTCCGAACTAAACAGAATAGAGGCCGTTGCAAAATCTGTCGGTAAACAAGCCCCAATTTCCATTCGAGTAAACCCCAATGTTGATGCCAAAACGCACCCCTACATTTCCACAGGCTTAACAGAAAATAAATTCGGCGTTGACAAAAACGAAGCACTCGATTTATACCAAATCGCACAACAATCCGCACATCTATCCGTGCAAGGCCTAGACTGTCACATCGGCTCACAAATCACCGATGTTGCCCCATTTTTAGACGCATTAGACAAAGTATTAGCCCTACTCAAACAACTCAAACACCAAGGCATCAATCTCACCCACCTAGATTTAGGCGGCGGCATCGGCATCAATTACGACGACGAACAAACCATTGACATTCAAGCCTACATCAATGCCATTATTAGCAAAGTAGGGGATACCGAGATCATCCTAGAACCCGGCAGAGCCATTGTCGGCAATGCAGGCATATTCGCCACCAAGGTAGAATTTTTAAAACAAAACACCGGTCACGCATTCGCCATTGTTGATGGCGCCATGAACGATCTACTACGCCCCAGTTTCTACAATGCCTATCACCAAGTTTTACCCATCAACAAAGCCACTACTGGCACCCAAGCCAACTGGGATTTAGTCGGTCCCATCTGCGAAACTGGTGATTTCCTCGCCAAAAATCGCCCCTTATCCCTCAGCGAAGGCGATTATTTGGCATTAATGTCCGCCGGCGCCTACGGCTTTACCATGAGCTCCAACTACAACACCCGCCCCCGAGTTGCCGAGGTCATGGTCTCAGGCACCACCCACCAAATAGTACGAAAACGAGAAACCGTGCAAGATTTGTTTGCCAATGAATCTTTATTTCTTTAGCAATATATTGACCTATAATATTTTGGGTCATACAATTAAATAAAATGCAAAAAATATATAAGGACAAACAATGAAACTGGATGATTATGAATTAGAATTATTGGATTTAGTAGATAAAACCAATCAATTTGAACAAGTAGATAATTATAAGCAAGTTATTTTTGAGGCAAAAATGATGGCAAAAAATCATCTAAACAAGGTGAGAAATATCAATATCCGCCTATCTGAAGCCGATATTACCATCCTAAAATGCAAAAGTATTGAAGCCAATATCCCGTACCAAGCACTGGTATCTTCCCTTATCCATCAATACGCAACCGACAAAATCCAATTGCATATTTAAACGATGAAAATGTCAAACAACAATCCTCTACCTTGTAATAGCAAAGTTAGGGTTTTAAATATAATCTATCAACTGCTGCGAAAACGAGAAACCGTGCAGAGTTTGTTTGCACAGGAGTGATTAGTATGAGTGATAAAGATATTGGGGAAATGACGCTTGAAGAATTACAAGCAGAGTACGTAAAAATTAGTGATAGTGATGATAACGCTAGAAAAATTGAAGTTTGCACCCAAATTATTAAACTTGATCCTAAAAATGCCGTGGCTTTTTATAATCGTGGTACCAATTATGTAAAATTAGGCGAATATCAAAAAGCCATTGAGGATTGCAATCAAGCCATTGAACTTGATCCAAAGCATGCTAAGGCCTTTTATAGTCGTGGCGTTGCTTACGGAAGATTAGGCGAACATCAAAAAGCCATTGAGGATTTCAATCAAGCCATTGAACTTGATTCAAAGCATGCTAAGGCCTTTAATAATCGTGGCATTTCTTACGGAAAATTAGGCGAACATCAAAAAGCCATTGAGGATTTCAATCAAGCCATTGAACTTGATCCAAAGCATGCTAAGGCCTTTTATAGTCGTGGCGTTGCTTACAGAAAGTTAGGCAAAGAAACAGA